>CAZLUT010000001.1:0-8121 GCA_964562805.1 uncultured bacterium
TGGCACCTCGATGTCGGCTCATCATATCCTGGGGCTGGAGAAGGTCCCAAGGGTTCGGCTGTTCGCCGATTAAAATGGTACGTGAGCTGGGTTCAGAACGTCGTGAGACAGTTCGGTCCCTATCTGTTGTGGGCGTAAGATATTTGAGTAGATAGTTCTCTAGTACGAGAGGACCGAGAACTACAAGCCTCTAGTGTTACGGTTATCCTGCCAAGGGTAAGAGCCGTGTAGCTATGCTTGGACCGGATAAGCGCTGAAAGCATATAAGCGCTAAGCCAACTACAAGACAAGATATCTCATCCTCTTCGGAGGACTAAAGACCACTGAGAGACTATCAGTTTGATAGGCTGGATGTGTAAGTGCAGTGATGCATTGAGCTTACCAGTACTAATTGGTCGTGAGGCTTGACCATTTAATAGCTTTATATAGGATCGTTTTCCTGAACAAAGAACAATTGCATTAGTTGCTGTTGAGACTTGTCTCAACTTAACAAAAAGTTTCCGGTGGTTTTAGAGAAGGGGAAACACCCGTTCCCATTCCGAATACGGACGTTAAGCCCTCCATCGCCGATGGTACTACCCGCTTTGCGGTTGGGAGAGTAGGTCGCTGCCGGATTTTTTAAAAACAAATAACCCCGATACTCCAATGGAGATCGGGGTTTTTGTTTTTAAAGGTGGATAGTAGGTAGTGATTAGTAGGCAGAAGCTAAGGAGACACTTCGTTTCATTTTACTAACCACTAACCACTAGCCATTAACCACTAACCACTGTCTGTGTTACAATCCCTCATGCGGAAAATAAATTTAAAAGATCTCTATGTTTCCATCGTTGATTCTAAAAAGAAAGATGAGTTACTTGATTTTAATTTAAATCACAATCTTGAGATTGCCAATTTTCACTCCCCCCAAGTGCTGGATTCTAATTATGGAGAAGATTTAGAAAAATTTAAAAATTTAGTGATCTCCCATAACAAAATGTGCTCTCTTCACGGCCCGATGGCTAATATGAACTATGAAAGCCGAGATCCTAAAATCAGAGAAGTTGTTGCTTACCGCTATGACCAAATATTAAAAATCGCGGAAAAGTTGAAAGCCAAACATATCGTTATTCACAGCACTTACAACTCTCTGACAGCTCAGCCTGACAAGAAGGAAAGATGGGTAAGGGCAGCTAAGGAATTTTTCCCTCCTATTTTAGAAAAAGCGGAGAAGCTCGGCGTTACTTTTTTGCTCGAAAACGTATTTGATCCGGAGCCGGGCCCTATTAAATCGCTTGTCCAAGAAATTAATTCTCCCTATTTTAAAATCTGTCTTGATATTGGACACTGGTTTTTATTTTCAAAATTACCTATTAAAAATTGGATCAAAACTTTCGAAAGTGATTTGGCTTATTTCCACTTACATGACAATGGAGGTGAGTTTGATGAGCATTTGCCATTAGGAAAAGGAAGGTTACCGATTTTAGATGTATTCGAAGCACTTCAAGATTCTCCCGCTAGACCTGAATATTGCATTGAAGTCCGCTCAACCGAGGCAATCCAAGAAAGCATTGCATTTTTAAGGGAAAAGAAAATAATTTCTGAATCATAAGAATTTATTTGCCGTAACAGATAAGATGATAAATCAAGATAAAATTAAAGTAATCGCTTTTGATTTGGGTAATGTGCTTTTGCCATTTAGCCGATGGAAGGCCGTTTTTAATATCGCCCGAATATCCAAGAAAAATCCATTCGCTATAGCCCTTTGGTTTCTGCTTTTCGGCCAGTGGCAGGATTTTGATCGAGGTAAATATACGACGACTGAATTTTATGAGGTCGTGAAAAAAGGGTTAAAATTCAAGATTTCTGAAGAAGAATTTTCTGATGCCTTTGCCGATATGTTTCGAGAAAATACCCAAGTGATTAATTTGTTGCCGCTTTTGAAGCAAAAATTTAAACTTATTTTACTTTCGGACATCAACCCGGTGCACGCGAATTTTTGTATTAATCGCTATAAGTTTCTTAATATCTTTGATAAAAAAATACTTTCTTACCAAGTGAAGGTAAAAAAACCGGCTCCTGAGATGTTTCAAATATTAATTCGAGAAGCTGAAGCCTGTCCCGAAGAGATTATTTTTATTGATGATAAGGCGGGCAATGCTCGAGGAGCCGAGAGGGCGGGAATTCACGGGCTTCATTTTAAAAGTGAAAAACAGCTTCTTAATTTTTTTACTCAAAATAAACTTCTAACTTCTTTAAAATAACCTCATGTTTTCGAACGTTAAATTATTTGGAAAGAAAATTTCTGAAAAAGCAGTTTTTAAAATTTTGGGCATCATCCTTATTCTTGCTGTTTTGGTCTCGGGAAGTCTTTGGGTTAAAAGAATTATTGAGAAGGAAGTCGTTTTAAGAAAAATTATAAATAATCTTACCGAGGAGCCTCATGAAGCTGAGATTTTAATTAAAAGCAATACACTTGAGGAAAAAACCGGAAAAATCAAAACAACCATTCGTTTCCAAGAACAAAATAACAACATTCCCAATCTTAAATCCCAAGCTTTTACTTTTGAAGGCAATACTCTCAAGGTTGCGACTATTTCCGTTTCACTAAAGGAAACTGAAAATGGTTTAACCAAAAATCTCGAAGGGAAGAAGCTAAATCTCTTTTTAAAAATTATCGCTCTTGAATCAGGCGAAACTAAAGAATTTAAATTGTTAGAGCCGGGCACTATTCCTTTAGGCTATCAAATCTATGAACCTGCTAACCCTATTGAAATTCAGTTTTGGGATGAAATTTGGTCTGAGATTTTGGATAAGGATGGAAATGTTGAAGGTAAAATAAAAGAAACCTTAATACCCGTGTCTGCCTCCTACTTTCTGCCGGGAACGCGATTTCAGCTAAGACTGGCCCCAGCCGGGAAGCTTCAGATTGAGACAAGGCATCCGAGTTACTATGAGAAAGTAGATAGTGATTAGTGGTTAGTAAATAGAGGTTAAGGTGCCTCCGGCGCATTAGGTTAAAACCCCGTATCTCACCATGGACTTAAAGCAAGCGATTAAGATTCAGGAGAAAATTAGGAAGCAAGTCGTTCTTAGGCCTCTCAAACGAAAAATTCGTATCGTTGCTGGATTTGACCTGAGCTATTTGTCAGAGAAAGAAGCGATAGCAGGAGCCGTGCTTTTCAAGTGGCCATCAATGAAAGAAATAGGCCGTTTTTACTGCAAAGCACCCATTACATTTCCTTACATCTCAGGCTTTTTAAGTTTTAGAGAAATGCCGGCTCTTCTTAAGTTGTGGAAAAAACTTAAACAAAAACCCGATCTGCTTTTTATTGACGGTCAAGGAATTGCTCATCCGAGGGGTGTTGGGATCGCCTCACACCTAGGGATAACATTAAAAAAGCCCGCAATAGGTATTGCTAAATCAAGGTTGGTCGGCGAATATAAAGAGCCTGCTAAAAAGAAAGGTTCTAAAACATTTTTAAAGTATAAAAATAAAAAGGTAGGCATGGTTATTCGAATGAGAAACAATGTGAAACCAGTATTTGTTTCGCCGGGGCATTTAGTTAATATAGATGATTCGGCTAAGTGGGCACTTCGAGTAACAGGAGAATATCGGATACCGGAACCGACGAGACTGGCAGACCTCTATGTAAATAAATTAAAGAGGTCTGTCAGCCGTGGTTAGTAAATAGAATTTATGGAATATACACTTTCTGATTTTGATTACAAATTGCCTAAGAAGCTGATCGCTCAGAAACCCTTAAAGAAGCGGTCTGAGTCCCGTCTCATGGTCTTAAACCGGAAAGACCAATCGATTAATCATTATCAATTTAAAGATATTATCCAATTTCTTAATCCAGAAGATCTTCTTATCTTGAATAACACCAAAGTTTTCCAAGCCCGTATTTGGGCTAAAAAGAAAACAGGCGGCCAAGTCGAAATTCTTTTTTTGAAAAAAGTAGATGAAGAAATATGGCAAGTTATGCTGACCGGGGCCGGAAAAATGAGGCTGGGAGTCGAATTTGAATTAGAAGATGCCAAATTTAAAATTATTAAAACTCCTAAAGAAGGCGGGCTTCTTATTTTTGGACTTTCAGTCGAATATAGCGGAGATTTTTTTCAATTTTTAGAACATCACGGTGTTATGCCGCTTCCACCCTATATTGACCGTGCTTCAGATCGAGGCGATTTAGAAAACTATCAAACAGTTTTTGCCGAGAAACCGGGAGCTGCTGCGGCTCCTACAGCCGGATTTCATTTCACCAAGGAATTGCTCGAAACAATTCATGAGCGAGGCACAGCCATTAGCTTTGTTACTTTGCATGTTGGTTATGGAACTTTTAGCCCTGTAAAAAATGAAAAATTAGAACGACATGATATGCATGAAGAAGAATATGAAGTAGGTAATATTACAGCAGATAAAATTAACCAAATTCGCAAAAAGAGCGGACGAATTTTTGCGTGCGGTACAACAACTCTTAGGACTCTTGAGAGTGCTCTTAATGAAGCGGGAAAAATCAAAGCCGGAAGAAATGAAACCAATCTTTTTATTTATCCGCCAATGAAGGTTGAATCGATTGATGCCTTAGTCACCAATTTTCATTTGCCCAAATCAACTCTTTTAATGCTAGTCTCGGCTTTCGGAGGCTATGATTTTATTCGCCGGGCATATAATGAAGCAATTAAGGAGAAATATCGGTTTTACTCATATGGAGATGCAATGCTAATTCTCTAGCAAGGCGCATGGCGCAGGGAGCAGGGCACGTACAATGAAAGTAATATTGGCATCAAAATCACCAAGAAGGAGAGAGCTGTTAAAACGAGTAATACCTCAATTTGAGACAGTTTATCCAAAGTGCCGGGAATATCACTTTAAGAAATGGACTCCAAATAAAAATGCGGAAGAGAATGCTCTGAGAAAAGCCTTGCGAGTGGGTTTACGCCATAAAAATTCATTAATTATTGGGTCAGATACTATCGTTGTTTACAAGAATAAAATTTTAGGCAAGCCCAAAACCATGAAAGAAGCGGAGGAGATGCTCAGCTTGCTAAGCGGTAAAATTCACGAAGTTATTACGGGCGTAGCGCTTATATTAAAAGATCGGACTATAAAAAAATACGGAGCACGTATTTTTCATGTAACGACAAAAGTAAAGATGAAAAAATTAACCGCCGAAGAAATCCGAAAATATTTTTTAAAAGTAAATCCATTAGATAAAGCGGGTGCCTATGCTATTCAGGAGGGCCCAAAAATTGTGGAACGCATTTGGGGATCCTATACGAATGTGGTGGGACTTCCAATCGAACGACTTAAGCGAGAGCTTAAGTCGCTAGTGGGTAGTTGATTCGCCATGCGGCGATCGTCTCGCTAAGGAAACTTATGGAAAAGGCGAGTTAATAGTGATTAGTTGTTAGTAAAAATTTTTTACTATCCACTATCCGCTAACCACTAACCACCGTTTTAGGTATAATCACCCCTATGAAGAAAATCATTTCTTTCATTGTGCTGCTCACCTTCCTCATCACCCCTTCGCTTCAAGCAGGAGAAGATCTTAAAAAGGCCCCCAAGCTTCCTAAAAGAGCTATTTGGCTCAATGCGCCCAAAGATAAAAGCTTTAAAGAGTTTAAAGGGCAGGTTACTTTGCTGGATTTTTGGAGTTACGCGTCAATTAATTCAATTCGCAGTCTTGATTACATTAAAAAATGGAATGAGGTTTATAAATCACTCGGTTTAGAAGTGATTGGGATTCACGCCCCATCCTACAGTTTTGAATATAAGAAAGAAAACGTAAAAGAAGCCCTGAAGCGTCTGGGGATCAATTATCCTGTGATGTTGGATAATAATTTTAAAACCTGGAAAAAATTCGAAGTTTTTCTCTGGCCAACGCAGTATTTAGTAAATGATAAGGGGCAAATTGTTTATCAGCATGTGGGCGAAGGCGATTATCGGGGATTTGAAGAAAAAATCAGGCGCTATCTTGCGGAGGCGAACCCTTTACTTCGATTTCCACCATTCGTCACGAAGCGCGGCGGATTAAAAGATCTTTTTGATGAGTTGTATTGCGGTGTGATGAGTGAAGAAGTGTTGATAGGGACCGGCCGCGGGGGCATAAGTTTGCGTAATCCGATCATTGCCAATGAGGAGGGTTTTAGGCAGGGTAAGGCTATTGATTATGTTGATAAGGGGAAAAGGGAGAATAAAGCTTTTTTTGTTCACGGCGCATGGCGGAACAGAGAAGACTATTTTGAACACGCCCGTTCCACTAGAATTTTAAAAGATTATATTGGTATTAATTTCCAAGGACGTGAAGCTTATAGCGTAATAAGTTCCAGTCGATTGGACCCTGTGCGATTTTATCTACTGCTTGATTCCGAGCCTATTAATGTTCCTCAAAGAGGAAAAGATGTTTCTGTTGATGCGGATGGCAAAACTTATGTTTTGGCAGACGAACCCCGCCTTTATTATTTGTTAAAAAATCTAAAAGGCGATAATCATGAGCTGAAACTTTATACCCAAGACGAAGGAGCTTCTGTTTACAGCTTCACTTTTGGCAATCAATGTTTGACGGAGTTTGAGCGATTGTAGAGACTGAATCTAAGATCTAAGATCTAAGAGCATGATAGAGAAAATTAAAAATATACAGCACAATATATCTGACTGGTTGATTAAAAAGAGTAAATGGGCGCATCTTGATAAGCGGGCAGAGAAGTTTATTCAAGATTTCGAAGAAGTGCTGACCCCACGGTCTCAAATTCTTGATATTGGCGCCGGCCCCGGCGTTTATTATGAGCCGCTCACCAAAAGAGGACACGAAGCGGTGCTGCTCGATGTCCAAAAATATAAAACCTGTCCTTATCCCGTTACTTATTTTAACGGAAGCCAGATTCCGTTTGCCGATAAGAGTTTTGACACAAGCTTATTAATCACTGTTTTACATCATACGCCTAATCCCGAAGCAATTTTAAAAGAAGCGAAACGGGTGACGCGAAAGAATATTATTGTTATTGAGGATATTTATACTCGGCCCGGTGGAAAAGCTAAATGCGTTATTAGGGATGCAGTACTTAACTTTGAATTTGTAGGGCATCCAATGAATTTTAAAAGCTATGAGGGATGGAAAAATACTTTTAGGAATCAGGGTCTTTCAGTTGTTAAAGAAAAAGATTTTTATTCATACGTAGGATGGCTTCCGATAAGGACCGGGCTCTATATCCTTAAGCCGTAAGGCTTAGGGATATAGAGCAGTGGTTGGTTGATAGTTGATTCGCCTTCGGCGATCGTCTCGCTAAGGAAACTTATGGAAAAGGCGAGTTGATAGCAGTTAGTAAGACCCTAACCACTAACCACTAACTACTAACCACTTTCCCATGTTACAATCCCCTATGAAAAAGAGTATTTATATCGCTTTTATTCTAGTTTTTATCAGTGTTTCTCCCTCATTTGCTTCCGAACTCACAGAATACCAATCAAAACCAATTAAAGATGCAGAGCTTCATGTGATACCCAACCGTGAAGCGGCCACTTTAACGACATTGCCCATTTATCCGGGAGCTAAAGAGGTCTCAGGCCACACCTTAAAACAGGGCAGTTTTGAAATTAAAGGACAGGCTTTTGAAACAAATGCTAGTTTCAAAAAAGTGTATAAATTTTATAAAAAGAAACTTGGTAAAAAAATAAAATCAACAGATAAGACGGTGCCCAACGGATTAAGACAGAGCCTTTTTTCCGTAAGAGGGGGCTCTCAGTCAAGAAACGTTATCATCGAAGAATTGGAAGGAAAAAAAACACGAATTTCGTTTCTTATTTTTGAGGGCGGGGGAGGAACCCCAGGTGAGTAATAGTCTCGCCCGTGATTATTATGAGAGTTCTTTGGTCGAGAGGATGCGTGGGGAGGGTTTTAAGCTTAAAATTCAATCTTTTACATTTTATTTGGCCGAAGAGTTTGGTTTTTGTTACGGGGTAGACAATGCGGTCACAACTGCTTTTCGTACCAGAAGTGAAAATCCGGATAAAAAAATATTTCTAACAAATGAAATTATTCATAACCCACGCGTTAATCAGGAGCTCAGAGAAGCCGGCATTCAATTTTTAGACGCTTCCAAAAAGTATGGAGAATTGAAAAAAGGAGACATCGTTATTTT
>CAZLUT010000001.1:8131-96935 GCA_964562805.1 uncultured bacterium
GCTTTCGGTATTTCGGTGCCGGAGCTTCGGGCTCTTAAAAAAACGGGATGTATCTTAGTGGATACAGCTTGCGGTTCAGTTGTTGCTGTTTGGAAACGTGTTGAAAAATATGCGAAAGACGGGTTTACAAGTTTAATTCACGGAAAATTTGATCACGAAGAAACACGCGCTACTTGCTCTCAGGTGGTGCCTTTCGAGGGTCATTACATTGTCATCCGAGATATAAAAGAAGCAGAAGTAGTGGCAAAATTTATTGAAAACGGCGTGGGTGCTCAGCAGCTGAAAGAACAATTCAAAAAAGCTATAAGCTCCGGCTTCGACCCCCAAAAGCATTTAGTTAAAGTTGGATGCGCTAATCAAACAACAATGCTTTCATCCGACTCCTTAAAAATAGCCGAAAGAATAGAAAAAGCTTTTATTAAAAAATATGGAAAAGAATCTTTATCCGGTCATTTTATGAAATTTGACACTATTTGTTCTGCGACCCAAGATAGACAGGACGCAGTGGAAAAGCTGATTCAAAATCAAAATATGGACCTCATCTTGGTTATAGGCGGATTTAATAGTTCTAACACTTCTCATTTATTAGAAATTGCGGCCGCTAAACTGCCCGCCTTCCACATTTCAGAAGCCGGGGATTTGATTTCTATTAACGAAATCAAGTGTAAGCAAGTAGATGAAAAAGAGCCAAAAATTATTAAAGACTGGTTCCCGGCATCGGCTAAAAATATCGGAATCACAGCAGGCGCCTCAACACCGAATAGAGTTATAGAAGATGTAATCCGAAGATTTTTGGAGATCAAAAATCTTCGGATAGTGGATAGTAATTAGCAAAACACAAAACACAGAGCACAAAACACAAGTAAAACCCAAAACCCAAAACACAGATTTTTGCTTATGCTTTGTGGTTTGGAATTTGTTTGTGCTTTGTTGTTTGTGATTTGTGGTTTTAAAATTTATTTATGTTTAATAAAAAGCATTTTCAACAAAAACTTCTATATTGGTTTTCGCATAATAAGCGGGATCTTCCGTGGCGCAAGAACCGTACACCTTACCGCGTTTGGGTTTCAGAAATCATGCTTCAGCAGACCCAAGTTGTTACTGTTGTTCCTTATTTCAAAAAGTGGTTCCAAGAATTTCCAAGCATTCAAGCTCTAGCTAAAGCTCCTGTTAATAAAGTAATCCGTGCATGGGAAGGATTGGGATATTACTCAAGAGCTAGAAATCTTAAAAAAGGAGCGGAATACATCGCTCGGGAATTAAAAGGAAAATTCCCATTTAAAAGAGAAGAGCTTCTTAAGGTTCCCGGTATTGGCCCGTATACGGCAGGTGCCATTTCAAGCATTGCTTTTAGCAAAAGAGAGCCCCTTGTTGACGGAAACGTGGGGAGAGTCTTTGCGCGGGTTTTTGAAATTTCGGGTATTTGGAATGAGCCAAAGACGAATAAACTTCTTTGGGAGAAGGCGGGAAAACTGCTTCCCGCGAAGCGAGTAGGAGATTTTAATGAAGCCTTGATGGAACTCGGAGCTATGATTTGTCTTAAGGATCATCCGGCTTGCCTCGTATGCCCAGTGTCAAAATTTTGCCGAGCTTACCAGCGTCTGACCATAAACAAATATCCCGCAAAAAAGAAAAGTCAAGTTACCAAGGTAGAGAAAATCACTTTGATTTTTAAGCGAAAAAATAAATTTTTAGTTCGGAAGAAAAAAATCGGAAAAATTATGGGCGGACTTTATGAATTTCCAACCATTGCAGAACCGAGGATGATGAAAGAAATCTTAAAAGGTGAGCAGTTGGATATTCGAAACATTAAGAATATTGGAAAAGTTTCGCACGGATATACCCGGTACAAAGCAACGCTTAATCTCTGGGAGGGCAAGCTGGTAAAAGGAAGTTTAGCTGATAGAGATTTTGAAAAACCGAGATGGGTGACGAGGCGTGAGTTAAAGCAATTGCCGTTTCCGGCGGTGTATAGGAAAATTATAATCAAAGTAATAGGTGTTGGGGGAGGTAGATAATAATGTATAAAGAGTTGATCGAAGATATTTTAGATTTTTGGTTCAGAGGATGTAAGGGTGAAGACTTTCCCGAAGAGAGATTACCATTTTGGTTTAATACCTCAGATGAGGTGAAGAAGCTAGTCAAAGAACGTTTCGAGAGAGACCTTAATGAAGCTATTCAGGGTAAATATGATAGCTGGATCATGATACCTCGGGGACGCCTTGCTCTTCTTATTCTTTTAGATCAATTTTCTCGTAATTTATATACAGGCACCTCTAAGGAGACGGCGCAAGACGCTAAAGCGCTCGATATTTCTCTTAAAGGCATTGAAGCTAAACAAGACCAAGCATTAACACCCATTGAAAGAGTCTTTTTTTATCTTCCAATAGAGCATTCCGAAGATATAAATATGCAAATTATGTCAGTTGAGGTTTTTGAAACGCTTTGGAATTCGGTATCTGAAAAAAACAAAGACAGATATGAAATGTTTTACAAATACGCCCTCGCTCATAAGCGAGTATTAGAACAGTTTGGACGGTTTCCGTATCAAAATAAAGCAATGGGAAGGAAAACGACGAAAGAAGAAGAGGAGTTTCTTCGGGAACCCGGTGCCCCGTTTTTTCTGTAGAGTAATAGAATCGGAATGACAAATGGGTAAACCCCATTAGAGCTTGCGGAAGCGCTTTCGGCGCTTCCTACCTCTAACGGGGCAAGGGAGGTTAATATGATTCAACTAATGGGTTATTTGCTTTGTATTTATTTGATTTTTAAAGGTGTCGAGATATTTCAAATTGGTTTAGTCAGCCCAAAAGAGAAAAAGAAGGGCGCCATGATTTTGGGTATTGCGGCACTTGCAGCAAGTGTTTTGGTCGCTTTAATTTTTATTGGGCAATTTGCCGATCAAAATATCGATGTTCCCAATGTTTTTCAGTAAAATATTGTTTTAACGCTCTCGGCCCTGTGCCTTGCTATTGAAAGGAGAGTTCAAATGAAATTGATTTGGGATCCGATAAATATTATCAATATTTTTCTTTGCGCTTTAATTTTTGTTTTGGGCTGGTGGAGCTATCAAAAAAAGAAAGATAACACCTTTTTCTTTATCGGCATCGCGTTTGGTTTGTTCGGGGTCTCTCATTTGCTCACTTTTTTTGGGCTGAGGGAGTCTTTAGAATCTCTTTTATTAATCGTTAGAATTATTGCCTATTTGACAGTGGTTTTATCTCTTGTTAGATTAACGATTAAGGAGAAAGAAAACTAAAAACCAGGCAAGTTATTAACGGCGTTTGAGAGCGTAATCAAAAAGAGTTTCGATATCACTCTCCGGCGTATCGCAAAATTTAACGCCTGATAAGTGGTGCCGCGCATTTTCTCCTTTAAGAGTTCGAACAATTTTTCCGCGCACAATTAGGTACTCTTTTCTCTCGGGTATCCGAAAAGAAAAGTTAGCAGCTGTTCCCGGAAGAATTTCGCTACCCTCTGTAACCATCAAAAATCCGCTTTTTGAAATATCAGTCAAGAAAGCCACGCACGACTCTTCATTGGTAAAAAAGGGATAAAAACAAGTGCTCTTTAAAAGAGGGAATATCAGAAATCTTTTGTGAGGGCGCCTGTCAAAAGGAGGAACATTGTAGATAAACTTAAAAAAAGACCGCATTAGAAATTAAACCCGCGGTTAATGAATCGAAACCTACTTTTGTTAAAGAAGCCAAAGATAAACTCCTTTCTTCTTGGGAATATTGTATAAGAAAAGGGTAAAAAATTGTCATTAAAATAATAGATTCAAAGGAAAGTTTTAGTTTTAAAAAAGTAAAGTGTATAATGATTTTACCCGTAACTAATACATTGAAACAAAAAAGGGGGACGGTATGAGCGAAGCAGGCGATAAGTTTAAAGAGGCAATCCATAAATATTGGCCCAAAACCAAAGTTCAATTAGAAAAGGCCGCTGAGCAGGCTAAAATTTTGATCGAAAAAGGCGAAAAAGGGTTTAAGCAGGTTTCGGATAAGAGCGTTAAAGAAACCAAAAAAATATCTTTGAATATCAAAAAAGAAAAACTGCTGCACGATCTTGGAAAGTTGACCGCTAAAACTCCTATGAGCCGATGGCCGGCGAATAAAGCCATGAGCGACTTAGTTAGAGAGATTAAAGCGCTTGAGAGGGCAGTGAAAGGGATAAAATAGTAGTTAGTTGACAAGTGGCTAGTGGTTAGTTTTTTAATATGAAAAAAACACACCTTTTCCTGATTCTAATATTTTCTATTTTGTTTTTAACGGCCTCTGTTGCCTTAGCGCAGGGGTCGAAGTATGCCATGATGCAGAGAAAAATGCTGGCCCAAAAAGACAGCTCTTTCGAACCCTCAGATTCGGATAGTCAAAAGAAGAAGTGCCTCAAAACATCTTCATGAAAAAAATTTATTTGCCGCTTATTTTTATCCTCCTCTCATTTTTTCTGCTAACGAGCTGTAAAACCCCAATGCCTTTTCAAAAAAAGGATTCGGGAAGAAAGGTGATAATGGTATCCGGCCCTACCGGCTCACAGGCTGTCTCTTACCCTCAGAAAACATATTCATACCGCAAGTTTTAAAAAACAAGTAGTTAGTCGTCAGCTGTTAGTAATTAGAAGCTGAAGAGCCTACGGCATTAACTAACTACTAACCACTATCCACTAATCACTATTTCTTGAAATGGCAAGAAATTAGCGTTAATCTGTCACATATGGCAGGGTCACTTTTATCCTATCTTTCACCGCTTTATACCGATCTATATCAGCTAAAGATGGCCCAAGGCTATTTCCTATCCGGGCATCATCATCAGACAGCCGTTTTTGACCTGCATTACCGGACAAATCCTTATAAAGGGGGATATGTTATTGCCTGTGGAATTGATGAGGTTTTGGAGTGCCTTTCGCAGTTTCGCTTTGAAGAAGAGGATATTAAATATCTCGAAACCCAAGGATTTCAAAAATCATTTTTAGATCATCTTAAAAATTTCAAGTTTCGAATGAATATTGATAGTGTTGAAGAAGGGGAGGTGGTTTTTCCAAAAGAGCCGCTTCTCAAAACCGAAGGCACCTTATTAGAGTGTCAGCTTGCGGAAACTATCTTAATCAACATGGTTCATTTTCCGTCTTTGATTGCCACCAAAGCATCCCGGATTGTTAAAGCGGCAGAAGGCCGGGTGGTTATTGATTTTGGTCTCAGGCGGGCCCAAGGTCCGGCCGGACTTATGGCATCTCGAGCCGCTTTTATCGGAGGCGTTAATGGAACTTCCAATGTTTTAGCAGGCAAGACTTATAAGATTCCCATATTTGGAACACAAGCGCATAGTTGGATTCAGTCATATGAAGATGAAGAAAAAGCTTTTTTAGAATTTGGGCGCATATACAAGAAAAACATTACTTTATTAATCGATACTTATAATACTTTAAAAAGTGGCCTGCCCAATTTGATTAAAGTGGCCGGAAAATTGCGTGAAGAAGGTGTTGAGATTGCCGCGGTTCGTCTAGATAGTGGGGATTTAGCTTACCTGAGCAAACAGGTGCGAAAGGGACTGGATAAAGCCGGATTTCCTAATATTAAAATTTTTGCCTCAGGCAGTCTTGATGAATATTTAATCGAAAGTCTTATTAAACAAAAAGCGATTATTGACGGATTTGGTGTCGGCACCAAACTTATCACATCTTTTGATGAGCCTGCTTTAGATATGGTTTATAAATTAGGCGCTATTAATAATAACCCCAACATTAAAATTACGGATTCAGTTGAGAAAATGAATGAACCCGGGAACAAAAAAATAATTCGATATGTAAACGAAAGAGGCGAATTTCAGCTGGATGCGATAGCGCTTCAAAACGATAAAAAGGTAAAAGAAGTAATGCACCCTTATTACCATTATTCAAAAACATTAGTAAAAGATATGCAGCATGGGGAATTGTTGAAACCGGTTATGAAGGATGGAAAGGTAATTCAAAAACGCCGATCTCTAAATGATATCCGCTCCTATGCCGCGACCCGGCTTAATAAATTGCCCGAAGAACATAAGCGCTTTTATTATCCCCATACTTACCGGGTAGGACTGAGCCCGCGGCTCTTTAAGGCGAAAGAGAAGTTGATAGCGAAAAGTAAGAAATAGTGGCTAGTGACTAGTAGTTGGTAGATAGAGTTAATGAAAGCATTAATACTGGTTGATATTCAAAACGATTTTTGTCCGGGAGGTGCCTTGGCTGTGCCTCGGGGCGATGAGATTATTCCTTTAGTTAATAAATTGCAGGAATGTTTTGAATCAGTTATCGCTGTCCAGGATTGGCATCCACCTGACCACGTAAGCTTTGCAAGCAATCATGGTAAAAAAGCAGGAGAGCAGGTCACATCAAACGGCATCACCCAAACTTTATGGCCCGATCATTGTGTCTCGGGAAATTATGGAGCCGAATTTTATAAAGAGCTAAAAACTGATAAAATTCAAAAAATAATCCATAAAGGAACAGATAAGAATATTGATAGCTATAGCATCTTTTTTGATAACGCTCGCCAAAAATTAACGGATTTAGATAATTATTTAAAAGAAAAAAACATTAATGAAATATTTATAGCGGGTTTAGCCACTGATTATTGTGTTAAGTATTCAGCTTTGGATGCCATTAAGCTTGGATACAAAGTATTTGTGATTGAAGACGCATGCCGAGGAATAGATCTTCGGCCAGGAGATATTCAAAAGGCTATCCAAGAGATGAAGCAGGCGGGAGCGGAGATTGTTCAAAGTAGCGAACTGCTAAAATAGTGGGTAGTGGGACCTATTTCTAATCAGTTGTTAATTTTCCTTATTTCGTTATAATTCGGCCTCTATGTGGCTCAAAGTAATTTTATTATCTACAGGCGGCGCTATGGGCGCTTTGTGTCGTTATGGTCTGGGCGGAGTGGTTCACAAAATCACAGGCCCTCATTTTCCATATGGAACACTTTTTGTTAATGTGCTTGGCTGCTTCTTAATTGGTTTTTTGGGAATTTTTCATCAAGAAAAATTCTTTTTTGGTCCTCATTTTAAACTTTTCCTAATGGTAGGGTTTTTAGGGGCCTTTACTACATTTTCCGCCTTTGGATTTGAAACATGGGAATTAGCTCAAGAGGATCAATGGCTTAAGGCTACTCTTAATATCTTTCTAAGCTTTACACTAAGTATGCTAGGACTTTTAGCCGGTATTTTCTTGGGGCGTCTATTTTAATTTTTAGAAAAGGATTTATTTCTTAATGGCAAAAAAAGATCTTCACTATGTTGTTTTTGATATCGAAACCCAAAAAAGTTTCAAAGAAATCACCGATCGTAAAAAAATTCACCAATTAAAAGTTTCGGTGGTCGGTCTTTATGACTCTTCGCGTGATGTGTATGAGGCCTATGAAGAAAAGAATCTCATTAAAGTAGACGAAATTTTTAGGGAAGCCGATGCGGTCGGTGGTTTTAATAGCGATGGCTTTGACCTGCCTATCTTGGCACCCTATTTATTTACGCCTGTCGAAAATCTATTCTCGATTGACCTTATGGTTGAAATTCAAAAATCCCTTGGGCATCGAGTAAATTTAAATAGTGTCGCCGAAGCCACGATAGGCGGAGTTAAAAGTGGTGATGGCTTAGGGGCTATTGAGCTTTACAAGGAAGGGCGGATTGAAGAGCTTAAGAAATATTGTTTGGATGACGTGCGTCTTACAAAAGAGATATATGAATATGGCTGCAAAAACAAAAAAATTCTTTTTACCTCCAATCGCGATTGGCAAACGCACGAAGTTCCGGTAAATTGGGGCGATATTAAAGTCCCGGAAAAGAGTGAGGAAGCTTTTCCGAATAGCTTATTTTAGGGAAATAAAGATATGTCAGAAACCGCAGAAGCGCACAAAAAATCTTTCATGCAAAAGCTTTATGATTGGGCTGAGCATTGGTCTCAGACTCATTACGGCCCCTTAGTACTTTTCTTATTAGCTTTTATCGAATCATCAGTTTTTCCTGTGCCGCCCGATGTGCTTTTAATTGCTTTAGTTCTTCTGAATCCACGCCGCTGGTGGTGGTTTGCTCTGATTTGCACGTTTGGTTCTGTTACAGGAGGACTTTTTGGCTACTGGATAGGGTTTGCTCTCTGGGAAGTGGTTGGAAATTTCTTCTTAACGCACATTTTTTCGCCACAAGCCTTTGATAAGGTCCAAGAACTGTATCAAAAGTATGATTTTTGGGCAGTGTTTGCCGCGGCCTTTACTCCGATTCCTTACAAAGTGTTTACGATAGCAGCAGGTGTATTTGACTTAAGTCTCCCTCATTTTACAGTTGCTTCAATCACAGGGCGCGGCGGACGATTCTTTTTAGTGGCGGTAGTCTTAAGAATTTTTGGTCCGAAAGTTAAGCCTTTTATTGAAAAATATTTTAATATTCTTTCAATTATTTTCTTAGTGCTTCTTATCGGCGGGTTCGTGCTGATTAAGGTCGTGCTGAAACACTAATCGTACAAACTCGAAATTCGAAAAACGAAATTCGAAACAAATTCGAAATCAGAAAATTTTAAATAATTGAAAAATATTTTTTTGAAAATTCGAATTTAAGATTTGTTTCGTGCTTCGGGTTTCTTATTTCGGATTTTTTCTACAATTAATTCTTTCAGCTCATGTATCTCTCTCACTTTCAGCAGATAGGCAGAACCCAAATATGCCCCTACACCTACCAGAATAGCTAAAAGCAGAGAAAAGATTCTTTTGCCGATAAATTCATCGGGCGAAAAACCAACAATCTGAATGATGAGAGTCGAAGCAACACCCATAATGAGCGAGCAGACCGTGATTTTTTTGAGTGAACTCCAAATTTCAGCATAAGGAAGTTTGAAATGTTTCTTTTCGAGGTGCCACAAAAGAAATCCCAGATTAATAAAGCTTGCCAGTGAAGTGGCGAGTGCGATTCCGCCGACCCGCATAGGTTTAATTAAGATTAAGATAAAAATAATATTTGAGACCAATGCTAAAAAAGCTCCCCAAACAGGGGTTTTGGTATTTTTATAGGCATAAAAAGCAGGGATGATAACTTTAGCGGCTGAAATAGAAGCGAGACCGATCGCGAAGAATAGGAGAGTTATCGAAGTTCGTTCGGCATCTGAGACGGAAAATTTACCATATTGAAAAAGAGTAGTAATAATCTCCTTATCCAAAGCAATTAGTCCAATAGTTGCGGGCAAGGCAATAAAAAGTATAAGCCTGAGACTTGTTGAAAGAACAGAACGTGCTTTTTTGCTGTCCTGTTCGCTTGCAGCACGTGACAGCTCCGGAAGAGTAACGGTGGCTAGAGAAATCGCGAACACGCCAAGCACAAGTTCCATGACTCTATCTGAATAATACAAGGAAGAAACGCTCCCCTGAACGAGGAACGACGCAAAAATCGAGTCGACAAGAAGATTGATCTGAACAATGCTAATGCCAAAAAGCATCGGTATTAGAAGTTTTCCTGTTTCGATTGTTTGGGGATGGTAAAGATCCCAGGTTGGCTTGAAACTCATCCCTTGTTTTTTAAGAGAGGGTAATTGCAGTACCCATTGGAGAACACCGCCTATCAGCGCTCCAATAGCAATCGCTACTGCCGGTTCTTTAAAGAGGGGCGACAAGACGAGTGCGGAGACGATTACCGATACGTTAAAGAAGATCGGCATTGTAGCCGGGATAAAAAAGACCTTGAGCGAATTTAAAATAGCCATAAAGAACGATGCAAGCCCAATGCACACGATGTAGGGGGCTAAGAGGCGGTTCAAAAAGATGGTGAGTGCGGTTTTTCCCTCAATCTTATCAAAGCCGGGAGCAATTATCTGGATAAGGAAAGGAGAGAAGATGATAATGATCAGCGCAAATCCTATTAAGATCATTAGAAAGGTATAGAGGAATTTCCGAACAAAATCCCAAATTTCTTCTTTGGAGTGATCTTTTTGGTAGTGAACAAAAACAGGAACAAAACAGGCGCTCATAGCGCCCTCACCGACAAGTCTCCGGAATAGATTTGCAATACGAAAGGCAATAGTAAAAGCATCCATCCCGAAACCAGCTCCCAAAACAATCGCCAAGCAAACGTCACGCACGTACCCGAAGATCCTGCTGATGGTTGTTGCAATTCCGACTCGTACGGCGCTTTTTACCACATGTTTATGCTCTTTCATGGAGAGGATTGTAACACTAATTACTATCTACTATCCACTATCAGCTATTCTATGTTAATATCCCAGCTTATGAAAATCTTAGGAATATCAGCCTTTTACCATGATAGTGCGGCGGCTCTTGTGGTCGACGGAAATATTGTGGCCGCAGCTCAAGAAGAACGGTTTACCCGGAAAAAGCATGATTTTGAATTCCCGGAAAATGCCATTGCCTTTTGTTTAGATAAAGCCGGTATTACCACGAATGATCTCGACATTGTTGTTTTCTATGACAAGCCCTTATTAAAATTTGAGCGCATTCTTCAAACTTACTTATCGTACGCCCCCAAAGGCATAAAATCATTCATCAAGGCAATTCCTCTTTGGCTGAAACATAAATTATGGATTCGTGACCTTATTGCCAAAGAATTAAATTTTGAAAAAGAGATCTTGTTTACGGAACATCACGAATCGCACGCTGCAAGCGCCTTCTTCCCATCGCCGTTTAAAGAAGCTGCTATTTTAACTATGGATGGAGTAGGCGAGTGGTCAACAACTAGCTTCGGGGTTGGCCGTGATAATAAAATTGAGATCCAAAAGGAAATTCATTTCCCTCATTCATTGGGGCTTTTATATTCGGCCTTTACCTACTATACGGGCTTTAAAGTTAATTCGGGTGAATATAAAGTCATGGGCCTTGCGCCTTATGGCGAGCCAAAATACACGGACCTTATTCTAAACGAACTTATTGATCTAAAAGAAGACGGTTCTTTTAGGCTTAACATGAAATATTTCAATTACTGTGCCGGGCTTACGATGACGAATAAAAAATTTCATAAGCTTTTTGGCGGCGAGCCGAGACCAAGAGAGAGCCAGGTTACCCAGCGTGATATGGATTTGGCAGCTTCTATCCAGAAAGTCTCTGAAATGGCTATGTTGAAGATTGCACGTCACATCAGACGCGCGACAGGGCAGCGGAATCTTTGTTTGGCCGGAGGCGTTGCTTTAAACTGTGTCGGCAATGGTAAAATTCATGCTGAAGAAATTTTTGATAATATTTGGATTCAGCCAGCAGCGGGAGATGCGGGCGGCGCTTTAGGAGCGGCGCTTTTTGCATGGTATCAGTATTTAAATAACAAGCGGGAAATTAAACACGCTAACGACCTACAAAAAGGCTCTCTGCTGGGACCGGAGTTTTCAGATGATGAAATCGAGGCGGTTTTAAAACAGGAAGACATTGTGTATGAAAAAGTTTCTCAAAGCGATTTAACCGGACGAATTGCAGAACTCCTAAGCCAGGAAAAGATAGTTGGCTGGTTTCAGGGGCGAATGGAGTTTGGTCCGCGCGCTCTGGGTTCCCGAAGTATTATAGGAGATGCCCGCTCGCCTAAAATGCAATCGGTGATGAATTTGAAGATAAAGTACCGGGAATCTTTTCGCCCTTTTGCTCCTTCGGTAGCCGGGGAGCACGCCGCCGACTTTTTTAACCTAACCTCTGAAAGTCCCTACATGCTTTTAGTTGCCCCTGTAAAAGAGGGAATTCGAAAGGGAATGTCTCAGGAGGAAGAGAAACTTTTTGGAATTGAAAAATTAAATGTTCCCCGTTCCGCAATTCCTGCCGTAACGCACGTTGATTATTCAGCAAGGGTTCAGACGATTGATGAAGAAAGAAACCCGCTTTACTACTCGCTGATTCATGAATTTAAGAAAAAAACAGGATGCCCTGTTATTATTAATACTTCCTTCAATGTTAGGGGAGAGCCGATTGTTTGCAGACCTATTGAGGCCATTCGATGTTTTTTGAGGACAGAAATGGATTATTTGGCAATTGGTAATTTTATTTTAGATAAAACAAAACAAAAGCTTTTAGAGAACGATACGGATTGGCAAAAAGAATTTGAACTGGATTGATAATTATCACGGAGATTAGCGAATGGTGATTGAGACTGATCAATTAAAAGAAAAATCAAAGATGCAGGCCACTGCTAAAAATCTGCGTGTTTTTGGAATAGGTGGTGCTATTATTCTTTCCGGAATATGGGCTTTGCGCCTTTTTGTATTCCACCATGGAAGTTCCTGGGTTTTGCTTGCAATCGCTCTTTATCTCTTAATTGCGGGGCTTTTTTTACATCCGCTTTTAAAACCTATTTACAAGGGGTGGACGTGGATTGCTCACAAGATAGGCTGGTTTAATACACGGCTTCTCTTGGGACTTATTTTTTATTTGGTTTTAGCACCCACTGGTCTTATGATGAGAATTTTTGGGAAGGATCCCTTACCAAAAAGAGTTAAAGCAAAAGACGGGAGCTATTGGTTGGTATACGATCGGCCATTCAACCCGGATAATTATAAGAAGGAGTTTTAATTAATGGGTAAATTAAGATTTTTAGGAGTGCTTTGGGATTTCTTAAGAGTGCGTAAGAAATTTTGGCTTGCGCCAATTATTATTCTTTTGCTTCTTTTGGGTGCATTGATTGTTTTTACCGAATCTTCTGCAGTAGCGCCGTTTATTTATACGCTGTTCTAAAAAGTGGTTAGTGGCTAGTAAGACCTAACAACTAGTCACTGTTTCCGCTTCGCGGAAACTATATCTGATTGATATCAACACCAGCTATTTTAAGATCATGTTCGCCGATCGCTAATATCTTTTTAATTTCAGGCAGACATTTTATAAAGGCATCGACAACTTTTGGGTCGAAATGGGTGCCAATTCCTTCTTTCATAAGCTGAAGTGATTTATCCAAAGAATAAGCCGGTTTGTAATGGCGGACTGAGGTGAGAGCATCAAATACGTCAGCCACCGCAACAATTCGCGCGTAAAGAGGAATTTCTTCGCCTTTTAAGCCTTGAGGATACCCGGAACCATCCCATCTTTCATGATGAGTTAACGCAATTGCTCGACAGGCCTCATAAAGCGGTGTTTTGGCCCTCTTAAAAATACTGGCTCCGATAGCGGGGTGTGTTTTCATGATTTCAAATTCTTTTGCTGTTAAAGGGCCTTTTTTCTGAAGGATATAGTCAGGGACCCCGATTTTTCCTATATCATGCATGGGACTTGCATCTCGTATAATTTCAACTTCATTTTCAGGGAGCCCCATTTTTTTTGCGATCAACTCAGAGTATTTGCTCAATCGTAAAATATGAGCCGCTGTTTCCGCGTCCTTGTATTCAGCTGCGATAGCGAGTCTGAGCAAAGTTTCCCGGTGAGCGATCTTTTCGGCGATTTCCGCCTTTTCCAATAAGATTAAAGAGGTGTGAAGTTCCTCGGTGATCTGTTTGAAACTTTCATCCAAAAAAGAAACCTCATCAGCAGCTTCAGCTACCTTCATATTTTTTTGCTTAGCAAGAAAAGAGCGGATGGTTTTTTTGAGTTCAACTAATGGTTGTAAAAAATACCTGGCTGTAAGAATCGCGAGGGCTAAAAATGTTAAAACAATGCTTAAGGTAAAAAGCATCGAGACATAAAAGGCGTTTCGATTTGCGTTTGAGTTGGCTTTTAGCGAGAAGCCAACTCCCCAAGCGCCGATTAGCTCATCGTTGAGACTTAAAAGGGGATATAGAATGAATTGGTACGGGACATTACCTGTCTGCCATCTGAAAGTGTAAACAGAAAATTGATTAAGGGCATGCCGCGCTTTTTTCGGCATATTTTTAAAATTGGAAAATGGTTCGTGTTCTTCTGAAAGTGTTGACATAACGGGCACTTGATCTTTTTGGGAAAGGATAATGATATTCATTCCTATTAAATTATGAATATAGTCCATATAATCCTTATCAACAGCAATGCCGGTTTTCCAATATCCATCCAAGTCCCTTGCTTCAAGATGCGCTTCGAGCGCTAGGGTTTCGCCGTGGACACTAACACCTTGGGCAGGAACGAAATTTTGCCGGGTGATGAGAGGATCAACGGCACAAAGATTTTGTTCTTCATTGCCGCCGCAGAGATTCTGCGCAGAATAAGCATCTGTTTCAAAAGGGATGTAACAGAGGTAGTCAATAGCCCAGTCTTGGCAAAACATTTCAGTCTGCCCGGTAGGTTTATCGGTTTCAATATCAGCTTTTGATAAGTTAGCCAGCAGGGTGAACTCTTTAAGAGCCAGTTTTAAATCAGCAATATTATTGTAAACCGTATTAATGGCCGCTTTTCCGCCATTGTGAATTCGAAGATAAATCTCCTCGTTAACCCGGTTATTGTAAATAAAGTAGAGGAAGGTAAGGATTAGCATCAGGGAACAAAAGAGTAAGACGCCAAACGAGAAGAAAAGCTTAGTAGGTAGGGAGAAGTGACGTTTAACCATATTTTTCATTATACTCGTAAAAAGACGTAAGACACAAGCGCACAAGACACGAGCTCCCGAAAAACCTAGCAAAACCTCAGATCTTAGATCTTAGATCTTGGATCTGAGAAAAGGTGTAAAATACGCCTTTTTCCTAAAAAAATCGCTTGGGAAGAATGGGGAAGGTCATTAGAATACCCCTTTATTTCTTGAATCAAACAAACCCTAAACCAGGTTAATTGGCGAAGTATGAACAAAAATTTTAAATGGAAAGTTCTTTTAATAGTAGCAATTGTTGCTTTTAGTCTTTGGAAGGTATATCCACCCAGCGAAAAAATTAATCTAGGGCTTGATCTGAGCGGCGGAATGCACATCGCCCTTGAGGTCGAACTTGATAAAATCCCGGAGAGTGCTAGGGAAGGTGCCGTAGACCGGGCTGTTGAAGTTATCCGAAATCGTATCGATCAATTTGGCGTTAAGGAACCCTCAATCCAAAAACAGGGCCGCGATCAAATCATAGTTCAATTGCCGGGCATTACTGACAGAAAGCGGGCCGCGGACATTATTGGCAGAACCGCACTTCTCGAATTTAAGTTGGTAGCGGATGATCCCGAAATGGTTGAGAGAGCTATTGAAGAAAACAAGGCTCCTCCCGGCTATGAGCTTAAAACTTTGGAAGGACCTTTTGGAAAAGAAACTCTAGTGCTTCAAAAAGAGGCAGTTCTTCGCGGTGATAAATTAGTTAACGCAAGCGTCGGTTTTGACCAAGGGTCGCTCGGGCAGCCCATTGTTAATTTGGAATTTGATAAAGAGGGTGCTAAGACCTTCAAAGACATTACTACAAAAGCGGCTAATCAATTAAGAAAAGACGGTATTCCGCGCCGTTTAGCTATTCTTTTAGACGGCAATGTTCGTTCAGCGCCTCAAATTAAAGAACCTATTCCAAATGGCCGCGCTGTGATATCAGGTAATTTTGCCTACCAGGAAGCAAGTGACTTATCTTTGGTCTTAAGAGCAGGCGCTTTGCCGGCTCCTGTTGAAATTATGGAAGACAGAACCGTAGGGCCTTCGCTTGGAAGGGATTCGATCCGCCAAGGCATAACGGCAGCTATTGGGAGTGCCATTTTTGTTTCACTCTTCATGTTGGCTTACTATTTACTGCCAGGCATTCTTGCTAATGTTGCCCTTATTCTAAACATTGTTATTTTGTTGGGAGCTCTCGCGACTTTAGGCGCTTCACTGACACTACCTGGTATTGCAGGTATTATTTTGACGATTGGTATGGCAGTCGATGCTAACGTGCTTATTTTTGAACGTATTCGCGAAGAACTTCGCACCGGTAAATCAGGGCGCGCCTCAATATCAGCAGGTTACTCCAAAGCGTTCTCAGCCATTTTAGATACCAACGTAACAACTATTATTACGGCCCTTCTGCTTCTAATGTTTGGAACAGGTCCTGTAAAAGGTTTTGCGATCACTTTAACTTTTGGTTTGATGGCCAGCATGTTTACCGCGATTTTTGTTACTCGTGTTATTTTTGATTGGCTTTTCCGCGGCAGACACGAGGTTAGCCTTAAGATGCTTAACTTGCTGCCCCACACGCCAAAAATTAATTTCACTAAATTCCGCCACCTGGCTTATGTATTTTCTCTTATTGTTATTCTAATTGGAATGACAGCCTTTACTCTTCGTGGAAAACAAAATTTCGGGGTTGATTTCTCAGGCGGCACTTTAGAGCAGGTTCAAGTGAACACTTCTTTTGATATGAAGGATATCCGTCAGGCAATTACGGATGCGGGCATTAAAAATCCTCAAATCCAAAATTTCGGCGATAAAGATCAAATCTTAATTCGTACGGCCGAAAATGACGTGGACGCTGTTAATCAGGCTCTGGATCAAACAATAGGAGCGGGTAACTATAAAGTCCTACGGACGGAAACAGTAGGTCCGGCTGCTTCGCAGGAGCTTTTTGAGAAGGCTCTGAAGGCTCTCTTGTGGGCTTTTGTAGGAATTTTTCTCTACCTTACCTGGCGGTTTAATTTTAAATATGCGATTTGTGGTATTATCGCTATCATTCATGACACCTTAATCTGTGTAGGTCTATTTGCGTTAACCGGACAAGAGATTTCAATTATTATTGTTTCAGCTATTTTGGCTGTAGTCGGTTTTTCGATTAATGATACGATTGTTATCTTTGACCGTGTCAGAGAAAATCTTAAATCAATGCGAAAAGCAAGCTTTATCGATGTTGTGAATATAAGTGTCAATCAAACGCTTGCCAGAACTCTTTTGACATCGCTAACGCTTTTGATTGCTGTATTAAATCTTTACATTTTTGGCGGGGCTGTTATTAATGGTTTTGCTTTTATCTTAATCGTCGGTGTAATCACCGGTACCTTTTCAACGATTTTTGTTGCAAGCGCTGTAATGGTGGACTGGAACAAAAAGCGTTAATTTTAGCAGTATTTCTTAAGGAGGAAGTATGGACGTATTTTTAGCTGTTGCGAGTGCTGTATGCGGAGCGCTTGCTTTAATTTTTGCTGTTTTTTTATCAAGAACAGTTGTTAATAAATCCGCAGGCAACGAAACAATGCAGAAAATTGCACAACATGTCAGGGAAGGCGCGATGGCTTATCTCAAGCGCCAATATTGGGGTGTTTTTGCTTTTTTCGCTGTTGTATTTGTAATTTTTATTATTTTGGCATGGCAAGGGTATGTAAGTTACTACATTCCTTTTGCGTTTATTATCGGCGGTTTCTTTTCTGCATTGGCTGGTTTTATTGGAATGAATATCGCTACTCTTTCTTCAAGCCGTACGGCCTGCGCTGCTCAAGACAGTTTAAATGGTGCTCTTCGCATTGCTTTGGCAGGCGGAAGTGTTATGGGATTTACGGTAGTAGGTCTTGGTCTTCTATATACAAGTGGATGGTTTTTGATTCTTTATTATGCTTTTACTAATGCCGCAAGCTCTGCTTCAAGCACACTTGTATTAATCACACAAACAATTTTACCATTCGGTATAGGGGCGAGCGCTCAAGCGCTTTTTGCCCGTGTTGGCGGAGGTATTTATACCAAAGCTGCGGATGTTGGGGCGGACTTGGTTGGAAAAGTAGAAGCAGGAATCCCTGAGGATGACCCTCGAAACCCAGGAACAATTGCTGATAACGTAGGTGACTGTGTGGGTGATGTGGCCGGTATGGGTGCTGACCTATTCGAATCATTCGTGGGCGCCATGCTCGCTACAATGGCATTGGCAGTGAGCGCTAACTTTGGTCTTGCCGGCGTGATGTTGCCCTTGGCTATTTCGGGCGTTGGTGTCATCGCTTCTATTATTGGTTTCTTTTGTGTCAGGACAGGAGAGAAGCCTGACCTAGGTCTTCTTTTGAAGGCCTTAAGAAAAGGTGTTTATTCAAGCAGTATTCTTGTAGTTATTTTTATTTTTGGATTAGTTTATTTTTTTCTTGGAATTGAGAATATTGGTATTTTTTGGGCAATCGTAATCGGATTAGTAGCAGGTGTTTTAATCAGTTTTGCAACCGAATACTTTACAGCACCTAACTATAAACCAACCCAATCAATTGTAAAAAGTGCCGCAACAGGACCGGCAACCGTTATCATTGCGGGCCTTGGTGTTGGCATGCTTTCAACGGCACTTCCTGTACTAATTATTGGCGGTGCAATTTTTGGTTCTTTCTATGTAGCAGGCGGCGGCGGTGAATTCGCGCGTGGTCTTTATGGTGTTGGTTTGGCTGCAGTTGGTATGCTTTCAACTTTGAGCATTACTTTAGCAACCGACGCTTATGGGCCTATTGCGGATAATGCTGGTGGAAACGCAGAAATGTCAAAGCTTCCACCCGAAGTACGCGAAAGAACAGACGCGCTTGATAGCTTGGGTAATACGACAGCGGCTACCGGCAAAGGTTTTGCGATTGGTTCCGCTGCTTTAACAGCCTTGGCGATGATTGTGGCGTACCGTGAGATCATAGCTCAATTAGGCGGGACGATGGATTTGACGGTAACAAACCCACAATTTATTATCGGAATTTTCATTGGCGGAATGCTTCCGTTTGTATTTTGCGCTTTAACAATGCAGGCCGTGGGGCGTGCCGCGCAAAGTGTTGTGAACGAAGTCAGACGTCAATTCAGAGAAATCACAGGTCTTCTCGAAGGTAAGGCAGAGGCTGATTATGCCAGATGTGTTCGTATCGTAACCGCCGGGGCTCAGAAAGAAATGATCGCTCCAGCTCTTCTTGCGATTATCGCTCCTGTTTTAACCGGTTATTTATTAGGCGTTGAAGCTGGTATGGGTCTTTTACTTGGCAGTTTAGTCACAGGTTTCGTCTTGGCTGTTATGATGGCAAATGCGGGCGGCGCTTGGGACAATGCTAAAAAGTATATCGAAACCGGAGTCGCAGGCGGAAAAGGATCTGATGCCCATAAGGCTGCAGTTGTGGGAGATACCGTAGGAGATCCTTTTAAAGATACTTCAGGGCCTTCGCTTAATATTTTAATTAAGCTAATGTCGATGGTTTCTGTAGTTTTAGCTGCGTTTATTCTCAGTAATTCGTTAATGCAGTAAGTAAACAGTGAATGGTGGGTAGTGGCTAGTTGTTAGTAAAAACACTAGCTACTAACCACTAACCACTAACCACTAACCACTTTACATATGTTGATTAGGAAAACCTTTCTAATAATTTTCACTCTTATTTTTATTAGTCCAATTTTTTCATCTTGCGGGCTCAAAGATGACGGGAAGAAAACTATGCTGGAAGGATTTTTTACGCGCAAACCGCCGGCTGATAATATTATTATGGTGGGAGTGCTACCTATTCAAAACGCGACTTTTCATCCGATACGTATTACGAGCCATCGCAACCGAATCACAAAATTTTTGGATGAATTCTTGAAAACATCATTAAAATTTAAATATAGTGAAGATGATGTTGCTTACGTTCAAAAATCACTGCAAATGGTATTGACGCAGCGGCTTTATAACCAAGGCTTTAGAGCGCTTAATCCTCAGGAAATTTATAATATTTTCTCTCAATTAGGAATTTCAAAACAAACCCACGAACTGGATATTGGAGAGCTGACGCAGTTTGTGCCGGCAGACTGGCTGATTCTCGTGACTTTAACATCGTGGGAAGCCGGAAGATTTGATTTAACCGGGAAAGGTCATTTCTCTTACCAGATAGTCGTTGTGGATACTCGTCTCAAAAAAGCAATTTGGCAGACTTCCCGGGAGAATGTAAGATTTGAAGCCCCTAAGAGAAGTTTGCCCTATAACCGCCAGGGCGGTGAAACTTTGAATGTGATTGGAAAAATTATTTTAAAAGATTTTCCAAAACCGGAAGATGTTATGGCATATAAGGAAACGAGCCTTAAATTTGAGAGCTGAGACCTAAGATCCATTACAAATGATTTTTCATCACAACTTTTCTCCTGAAATATTTTCACTAGGACCTTTTACACTTCGTTGGTATGGCCTTTTCTACGTCACAGGACTTGTAATTGCCTATCTTTTAATCGAGCGGGGTTTAAAACGCGCGGGGCTGATTAAAAAGGGCGAAGAGGGACGTCTTTTAAATGCGATTATTATCGGTGTTGTTGTAGGGGCAAGGCTGGGTTATTGTTTTTTTTATAATGCGCCTTATTACTTAAACTATCCCCTTGAGATTTTTGCGATTTGGGAAGGCGGTTTGTCTTTCCATGGGGGGCTTATTGGCGTTTTGATCGCAGTATGGTTTCTTGGCGGAAGAACTTTAGAAGGGTTTTATAAATGGGGTGATCAGTTTGCCCTTTATACGCCCATCGGTTTAGGATTGGGCCGCTTAGGTAATTTCATGAATTCTGAATTAGTGGGACGTCCGACAGACGGTTCTTGGGGGTTTGTTTATGATAGGGTTGATTCTCTGGCGCGTCACCCTTCGCAGCTTTACGAAGCCTTTCTTGAAGGACTTCTTTTGTTTTTAATTTTGAAATGGATAGGTGCAAAGACTCAAAAAACAGGCGTATTATTTTGGGCCTTTGTCTTTTTTTACGGAATTTTTCGTTTTATCGTCGAATTTTTTAGAGAGCCTGATTTTCATTTAGGCTTAATTTTAGACCCCTTATCGCTCGGGCAACTTTTATCAATGCCGATGCTTTTAATAGGGGCTCTGATGCTGTATATTCACCTAAAGAAAGAGCCACAATGAAAAAACAGATTGCTCTATTAACACTGTTATTTTTCGCGGTGACAAGCTGCGCTCTTTATCCGGAAATTCCTGATGAATACAAGCATTCGAACAAAAAAGAGGAAGTGAAGAAAGCCGCGCAAAAAGTTCCGTCCCGAAGCATCGCGAAAAAGAAGATTGTAAAAACATACCCGGACGCAAATCCCAAAAAACTTTTTAATTTCACTGAGAGGGAAAAGAAAATTTTAGCAGCAGCAGTTTATGAAAATTTTTCCGAAGCGCAGCTCAATGACGCAAAGGAAATAAGGCGTTACCCCGATCTTACTAAGTACGGAAATACTGTGAAGCTCACTGCAAACACTTTTTTAGGACTTCTAAATAAAGGTGAGGGAGAGGGCGATAATCTTTTGCAAAACGTGTCATTGGCAGCTGCTCAACTAAAACAAAATAGAAAATTCAGGCAAGCGGCACCCGGCCTTTTGGTGCAAAGCATCCTTTATTTTACTTTAGAAATAACGCCTCTTAAGCTTTTAATTTGGGGCTCGACTTTTAAATGGACAGCGCTTTTGAAAGGCCGATATTTTTTATCAATTCAGCAAATGAGCCGACAGTTTCTCAAACGAAGAATATTACAAAACACCAAATTCATGAAAAGGATTTGGCCTCAAAAAAAGGATGAGTTATCAGACAAGGAAGAGCTTGGCGAAAGACTTATTTTGGCCTGGGCGGATACATTATCAATCAGCTCATCTTCTGGTTTTTTTGTTGATGAGGGGACAGAGCTTATTAAAGCGCGTCTTTTTGAAAATCTTTCCATGACCAATCTCGATTTTACTTATGTAGTTGATAAACGGGGCGATATGGATTTGAAGCGCACGGTGCTTTTAGCGTTATTTCTTTTAGAAGTAGAAAAATTTAAAGAAGCTTATTCTCTTTTGGAACCTGTGATTGCTACGCTTCTTTTTCTCCATAATGATGACGGAAGTATTCAGGCGGGGCTTGATAAAGATGAAGTTTTGAAACAAGATAATTTAATAGTTCCCTTGATATTAAGAATTTATTTTCTTTTAGGTGAAGAAGGGGATATGACGGCCGCTAACGCTTTTAAACGATCTGTTGGATATTATTTAAGAGGAGGTTATCCAAAAGAGCACGAGGCAATTTATCGACTGGCTTGGGGGAGGTTGTGGCTCGCGGTAGTTAAAAGCTCGGACGAGAAGCGCTATTTTGGACGGTTGAATCATATTACAAATTGGTTTCTGCAAGCAATGCCCTCTCCTAGAACTTTTTATAAAAAAGAAGTGAATATTTTTAGGTGGGATCCAAAACAGACCCGCATTTCAGACATAGAAGCTTTTTCATTTTTGGTTAATGCTTATCGCGTCTTGAAAAAGAAAAACCCCCCTGATTTGATTGAATGGCCGAAAAGAGAGGATGTAAAATTATTTTTTGCGCTCCGCACTTTCCTTAATTATCAACTTGAAGAGCCGGACATATTAACTCGAGTTCCGGGTCTGCCAACGGAGGGGCGTGATTCCAAAAAGGTAGGTTTTGAAGGGTATGATTTAATAGGAGGTTTTTATTCTGTATCGGAGCAAAAGCCGGCTGATTTTCCTACCCAAATTTGGGGAGTAATTGCCTTAAACGAAGCTTTAAAGCTTTGGAATCTTGAACAATGGAGAGTGTTAAAGGAGAGTGCTGAGAAGGCAGTTTATTAAATAACGTTACTTATTTCCGCCTGTTTTAGGCTTCATCAATTCGCTTATTTGCAAATGAAGCTCATGAAGACTTTCTTCCTGTGTGCCAATTTTTTTCTCTTGAATGATAACCCAAACAATTAATCCGATCGAAGCGCTTATTGAAAAAAGGGTAATTGAAAAAAGAATAATAAACCATTTTATGTAATGGCCGGGCTCAAGCTGGTATAGGGCGTTCATCAGATATCGAAAACCTTCTACGAAACCAGCAGACGTTAAAAGAGCAGGATTCACAAATGCTACAGTAGCGATAATACCTATACCAACGCCCAACAGGGTGAACAGTGCGTTTCTCATGGTGAAAAATTATCATAGTTATCCGCTGGAAGCAAGTCCGGTCTTGCTAAGAATTGACATATTGGGCACAATGCTTTGTTTAACAAGAAAATTGCTCTAGGGAGGAAGTGTGAAACAGATAAGTGACTTTTTGACAATATCTTTAATTTCGGGAACCTCAGAAGAAAGGTTTTGTCTTTGTCTTAAGAGTTTACTCAAAGCCCTCGCTCAATTTCCTTACCGTCTTATTGTTACTGATAACGCTTCCGATTTTGATGTTTCTAAGCATGTAAACCATCTATTCAAAAATGCTAAAATTATTTCTAACGAGTCTGTTCTGACATATGCCAAAAACCAAAACCGTGTTTTAAAAGAGTGCCAATCCAATTTTATTTTGATGCTAAAAGATGATGTCGAGTTAATTCCGACAACGGTACATAAGTTAAAAATTTGTTTAGAGAGGCATCCAGCCTCAGCCATTGCAGCCCCTGCCCTTTACCGGGGAGAACTATCTGAAAAGCCGCAATTGGCCGGAACCGAGTTGACCAGGGGACTGCCTGTTACCTGGAAGCTTCCAATTTATTATTTAATGAGAGAGATGGGTGGAATGAATTTTTATGAGTCATATATTGGGTATTCCCATCTTAGAGATCAGCCATTAGCTTATATAAAAAGCCGCTTATTTCTTGCTCGCTCAAAAATGCTAATGGATGCGGGAGGTTTTGATGAGGACTATATTGAATCAGGCGAAGATCTGGATTTTGGCAAGAAGCTTCGCGGTCTCGGCTATGAATTGTACCAAGCTGAAGATGCTAAATGCATTTCGTATAAGAAGCTTTCTTTAGAGCCTGTTTCTTGGGAGGGAATTTTTGAGAGTTGGGAGCGCTATAACCAAAAATATCACCCAGGCTTTGTTGCCTTAGTGAGTCGTTTTTTAGCGGCACTCCTTAAAATGGTATTAAAAACCAAGGGCGCCCGTAAAAAGCCGGAAGATATAAAAGGAAAAGAATTTCACAAAATCCTTCTCTTTAAAACCGGAACCGCAAAAGATTATTTATTGTTAACTCCAGCTATTCGGGCTTTAAAGAAACGATATCCGGAAGCGCGTCTTGTTTTGTATGGCACTTCTCACGCCTCCGAGGTTTTCAAAAACAATTCTAATTTAGATGAAGTTCGTGAAATTCCGATATTTTTTATTAAAAATCCGATTTCACTTTTTAAACCTTCAAATTTTAAAGCCGCCCGGGATTATTTAAAGGAACTGAAATTAGATCGCTGGGATTTATTCATTTCTTTTCAAAGTTTATTTTCTTGGGTGGAGTCATCTTGGTTATGGCTACTAACTAAGTTTTCAGGTTCGCCCTACTGTATTGGTTTTAATAACGCTTACAAGGGGCTTTTTTTTACGCACCGAATCAATGATGAGAGAGAGTCAAGAAAGCACGCGACCCGTAAAAATTTAGATCTCCTCCATTATATAAATGTCAGTTCCAAAGATTTTGAGACCACCTTGTCTTTGACCGAGGAAGAGAAAAGCTTTGGAAATAACTGGCTTTTAAATAACCATTTTAAAAAAGATAACTTCATTATCGCGGTGCATGCGGGAGCCGTAGCAGAAGGGCTTGAGAGAACCTCTTGGCCCAAAGAATATTTTATTGAAGTTTTGAATCAATTAATCGAAAGGCACGGCGTAAAAATCCTGCTAACAAGCAGTCAGGATCCAAGAGAGATCAATTTGACGCATTATATTCGTGATAAAGTTTTGTCCCCACCCGCCTATATCGAACCGGAGCTGGGCTTGAAAAAAATTTCAAGCATCCTTTCTTGCTCCCAAATGATATTAGCTAATGATTCTGATGTGCTGCATGCGGGCATTTCGAGCGGTGTCCCTACAATCGGTATCTTTGGCCCTTCTGATTATAGGCTGTATGGCGCTTACGGAGATGAAGCGAATTTTAAAGCTTTTTACAGACCGATTAACTGTAGACCTTGCGTTAATCACTATTGCAGCGATCCTGTTTGCCTCAAAACGATTACTCCCGAAATAATTCTAGAAGAGGCTTCTAGAATGATAGTGAAGATGGAAAGACAAGGGGTTCGGGGCGCGCAAACCCCCTCATAGTTTAGGGAAAAATTGGACACGAGGTAACATCTTGGCATCTGCGATATCGATTAAAAACCTTACAAAATTTTACGGATCTTTTAAAGCGGTCAATGATCTTTGTTTGGAAATTCCCGAGGGTGAATTTTTTGGTTTTTTGGGGCCGAATGGGGCCGGAAAAACCACTACAATCAACGCTATTACGGGTCTCGGCAATTTTAACCAAGGTGATATCCGGGTGATGGGGCACGATGTTGTTCGTGATTATAAAAAAACTAGAAGCGCAATAGGTCTAGCACCCCAGGAAGTTAATTTTGACCCCTTCTTAGATTGCAGACAAATCCTTTTCTATACGGGCGGCTATTACGGCTTGGGCAGACGGGCATCTAAAAAAAGAGCTGAAGAATTATTGCATAAGTTTAATCTTTTTGAGCATGGTCAGCTTGGATACAAAAAGCTATCCGGCGGGCTTAAACGCCGTCTTTTAATTGCCCGTTCCCTTGTCCACAAACCACAGATTTTAATACTTGATGAACCGACGGCAGGAGTTGATTTGGAACTCCGTTATCAATTATGGGAAGAATTAAGACGGATGAATCGCGAAGGGGTTACAATTATTTTAACGACTCACTATATCGAAGAAGCCGAAAAGCTTTGTCATAGGATCGGTATTATCCACGAGGGTAAATTAGTAGCTTGCGACACAACAAAAGATCTTATTGCTCAGATGGATCATGATATGCTTCTGATTCGCCCACGCGAGAGAATATTTTCATTACCTCAAAGCTTTGAGAAATTTCATTTATTAATAAAAGAGGAAGGAACACTGCTTTTATTCAAAGAACACAAATCTCGTCTAAATGAAATTTTGAAAGTGCTTCACGAAGAAAATATCGAAGTCGAAAGCATTGAAACCGAAAAAACAACCCTAGAAGATGTTTTTGCAAGCATTACGAGGCTGAAATGATGCGCTGGCGGGGCTTGGGCGCCTTAATTGAGAGAGAGATCTACCGGTTTGTTACTGTAATTAGCCAGACAGTTGTTCCGCCAATTATTTCGGCATTTCTTTTTATTTTTATTTTTGGATTTGCCTTGGGAAAAGCTATTCAAAGCATGGCTGGACTCCCTTATTTGGTATTTATTGTCCCAGGTTTAATAGCTCTTTATTTGATTGAGAGCACTTATACTAACGCTTCCTCATCGCTATTTCTTTCAAGGTGGTCTTTTTATATCCAAGAGCTTTTAGTGACACCCCTTTCTTATATTGACTTAGTAACTGCGATTATTGTTGGCTCTTTTGCCCGGGGGATTTGTACGGCAGCCGGCGTTTATATTGTAGCTTTATTGTTTCAGCCAGTTCCTATTATTTATCCATGGCTTTTAATTTATTTCATGATCATGATCTGTATCATTTTTTCTTCTGTGGGCATTTTGGTGGGACTTATTTCTGAGAAATGGGAACATCTTGCCGTTATTAATAATTTTGTTATTACACCGCTTACTTATTTTGGCGGCGTTTTTACTTCTTTAAAAATTTTACCCGGGTTTTTGGTTACACTCAGTTATTTTAATCCATTTTTTTATATGGTTGATGGAGTGAGATTTTCAATGTTAGGAGTATCCGACTTTTCCATTTATGTAAGCTTTGTATTGGTCACGGTACTTGCAGCCCTTTTCTTTTCGGCAGCCGTTTATTTATTTAAGATTGGATATAAGCTAAGGACATGATTAGTTTGTTGCTAACTACTAACCGCTGCCAGCTAGCCACGGCGCGAGGCGGCATATGAAGCGTTCTATAAGAGATCTGACATTAAAGGAGCTGGAAGGAGAGATAGTAAAACGAGGTTTTCCGAAATATCGGGCTAAACAGCTGGTTGATTGGATTTATAAAAAGCAAGTTGTTGCGGTGAGTGAAATTAAAAACCTTCCTAAGGAATTGTTGCGGTCGCTGGAAAAAGATTTTGTTTTTTCTTCTTTGAAATTAATCAAGATTCATACAGGCGCGGATAATTCAAAAAAGTTTTTATTCCAAACCGAAACCGGAGAGCATTTAGAATCCGTTTATATTTATCAAGGCAGCAAAAGGCACGCCCTTTGTGTTTCAACTCAAATTGGCTGTAAAATGAAGTGTAAGTTTTGTGCGAGCGGGAAGATGGGCTGGAAGAGAAATCTGAGCGCGGGTGAAATCCTGGACCAAATTGCTAATGTGATGCATGAATTAAAAGTGCCGCTCGATAATCTTGTTTATATGGGCATGGGTGAGCCGCTTGATAATCTGAATGCTGTTTTAAAATCAATCCGGATTTTGCGAGCCGATTGGGGTTTTCAGATGGGTTGGCGGCGCATCACCATCTCAACCTCAGGACTTGTCCCTGCTATCAAAAAATTTGCTGCGTCCGCATCAGGTGAAGTGAAGCTTGCTATTTCTCTTCATGGTACTACCGATGAGGAACGAAAAAAGATTATGCCAATCTCGAAAGTTTATTCTCTTGAGTCATTGATTCAGTGCCTTAAAGACGTAAAAAATAAATTTAAACGACAATTTATGTTTGAATATATTCTAATTAAAGGCCTTAATGATTCGATGGAAGATGCTAAGAGGCTCAGAACCATCGCAAGAAGAGTTGACGCAAAGGTTAATTTGATTCCTTACAATAAGATAGAAGGTGAAAAATTTGAAAGACCCTCGATAGAAAGAATGAAAGAAATTCAAAAATTTCTAACCGAATCCGGCATTACCACGATGCTGCGGTATAGCGCGGGGAGTGATATTGGAGCTGCGTGTGGGCAATTGAGACTAATTGAAGAAAAACACAAAACACAGAACACAAAACACAAATAAAACACAAAACACAAACGTTTCAAAGACTCGACTTATCGATAATTGCGGAAAATATTCTTCTCAATTCTTTAGATTCGATAATTAAATTATCAAAGCTTTCTTTGTAATTGCTATTTGAATTTGATAACAGTTCTAACCAATAACTAGTTTCCTTACATTCTTTTCTAGTTATTCTCATTCGATGAATGAAGTCTTTCTTACTAACCGCGTCATTTGCCTCTCGGTAGTTAGCTCCCACAGACCCAGAAGAGCGAGTTAACTGGCGAATTAGCTCGCTATTAATAGTGCTTTTTGGTATTTGTTGACAAGTGTTTAAGGTTTCTTTTGCAAAATTTAAAGTACGTTCTTCTAAAGCTCTCATTGTGTTTATTGAAATCTTGTATTTGTTTGTGCTTTGTGGTTTGGATCCCATTGTTTGTGTTTTGTGTTCTGTGTTTTGTGTTTTTTGAAAAAATCAGCAATCGTTTCTTGATTCTTAATATTCTCCCCAAACCACCCCCCTGTCATTCCGTCTATTTGAGAGGTGAGCTCTTCGATTCTAAGCCAAGATTCGAGAAGCTTTTTTTGTTCATGCGTTTTAACCAAAACATCTATCTGAAGGCGTCTTCTTTCATAATAAAGCCGAGTCACTTCAGAGACTAATTCATCTCTAAGCTCTACCATCAATTTTTCACGCGAATCAATGCTGGTTTGAGAAGAGGAAAAAAGAAGGTCGCCCAAATCCCAGCTCAAATCAATATCCATATCATAATTCCAATCTTCAGGACCAACAATATAAAGATCAGGATCTCTCGTGCCGCCGCGGTCAAGGTCAATGTTGTTACCCCGATTATTACCGACCGAATAGGAAACGGAGGGCAGAAGAGACTTCAATCTAGAGAAGATTTGCCAGCTCTTAGTTTTTCCATTGGGTGTATTGGAATAACGAATGGCGGCTTCCTGAACCTCTCTCGCTTTTGGTTCGCTCGCAATCAGTTGATTTAACAATTTAATCAAATTTGATCCATAATGAAGCTCTTGCCTGATGGGTAAGGGATTTTCAGGTAGAGGAAGAGTGATTTTAACGATTCCATCATCGGAACTTACCCAGAGCAGGCGTTTGAAATAAATTAAATCATGTATTTTGCCAAGGCTTTTCTCGGTTTTAAGCCTTTTCCATTCAGAATCGGCAAATCGATATACTCCCTTTTGTGTTCCGGCTATTAGGCCGGGGGGTGTGGTGAGAAGCTGAGTAATGCTGTCTGTTCGTAAACCTGAAGAGGGAAGCTTATAAAAGTGAAGTCCGCCGGTTTTACTCCCATAAACTCCGCGACTGGTTCCAACCCACACATTTTTTCCATCAGGACTCACTTCAAACGTCGAAAAACTGCCTAAATTTTTTGACTCACTGAATTCTGTGCGATCATTTAACAATTCTGTTTCTTTTGGAATCGCACCGAGTAATTTTTCAAAACTAAGACCGCCATCTCTTGTTTTCCATAAGCTTCTATCAGTGAGAACAAAATAAATTTTTTTTGAAAGAGTCTTGATAGAAAACGGGATTTCTCCCGAAGGGAAGTGATCATTTTTTTTGAAAACCAATTGGTTTAAGTTTGCCGAAAACAATCCTTTTGTTGTCCCAAGGAAAATTATTTCCTCTTTAATTTTAAAAGTTTCAAGCCTGCCTTTTGCCGGAGTGGAATTAAAAATTTGCTTCCAGCGGACACCTAAATCTTCGCTGAGGTAGAGGTGCTTATTTGTTAAAAGAAGCAAATTATTGCCAATAAATCCAATTCGCCTCATTTCTTGAGTAGCGGGAAGGCTAAAGACCTGCTTATGAAAATTAGTATTTTGTCGTGCAAGATATAGGTTTTTTGGGCTTAAAATTGCCAATTCCCCATCTTTGATTGGGAGAAGCTGAAGATAATAAGGCTCCTTTGTTCCCCAAGGGATGGTGGGAAGTAGAGCATTTTCTTGAGCAAAAGCGGGGAGCATTAAGAGAAAAAGAAAGATGATAAGAGGAAAAATGAAGTTTTTAAGCATGAGAGAAGGTTATAATAAATATGCATATAAATCAATAATTATTTAATAATTATGCATATTAAAGTTAAAGTTAAAATTCTGGGTCAAAAATTTGATTTTAACTGTTCCATCAGGTACTTTTTTACAGTTAAAACATATATATAGGAAATAGAATAATATATAAGGGAGGGAGATTCTTTTTTATAGGAAAAGAATTTTTTTGCTTATGAGGTTTTTATCAAACAATAAAGCGAGCCGTGCGCTCACTATCTATTTTCTTATTTTTTGTTTTCTAGCTACATCAAACGCTGTAGCCAACCCGGCTTTTATTCAAGAGGAAACAATTTCCCCCAAAAAACAAACAACAAAGGAAGAATTTTTAAGTGAGCTTAAATTAGTTGAATCGGATTTAACACAAAGCAGAAAAAGAGGCGAAAAAGATATTTTAATTTCTGGATTGGTTGAACGCTCGCGAAAAATTGTTGGTGCAAAGGCCGCTAGCCTTGGTGAGGTGACGCCTCCTGAAGAGATTCCGCTGCTACATCCCGCCAACCTAGAAGAAATAAAAGAGCGACTTGAAAAAGAGCTGGAAGGTTATTTGAAACCAACTTTTTCTATCGCGCCGGATATTCCAGAAACCATATGGCTAGGCCTGTACTCAGGACATCTTAGAGCCGTTCTTAATGAATTGCTTAAGAATTCCCGGGAGGCAGGCGCCACGCAAGTAAATTTAAATTTTCAGATGATTGACGGCAAGCTTATCATCAAAGCCCAAGATAATGGCGAAGGAGTGTCTTATGAATCTTTAAAAAAAGCTTTGCTTAAGGCCGCCCAGGAAGAACGGGTTATTAGAAACGAAGATGGAATTCTTGAAGTTCCTTTTCCCCGTATTGCGGATGCAAAGCAAATCTTAACCACGGAAGAAGTTTTGGAGTTTATTAAGGAAAATGAAAAGCTGCTTCCTTTTATCTCGGGCCTTTCCGTAAAAGGAAGTTTTCGTGGCATGGGCATCGCTGCGAGTTGGCAGATTATTAAGCGTCATGGCGGAACAATGGATTATACGACAGGTCCCGAAGGAACAACTTTTACCATCCAATCACCGGTTTCGGTTAAAGCCAAGAGCCTTGGGAGTGATTTTGTTATAGATTCAGGAAGATCGTATTCGTTTAAGGATGTTGAGATCGAACAAAGGCAATATCCGGTCTCTTCTCCCGCATCTGTTGTTTTTCCAACGGTCATATTAGAAATTAATAATAGAGCCTACGAAGTTGGTGGCGAGAATTTTCTAGTTATCACGCTTGCCAACGGAAAAAAGATTTATTGGGGTGGGCAGCACAACCTTTCTTATTCTTTCTTTTTTGAAAATTTTAAAGAAAAGGCCGCTGAGCTTATTGAAGCCGGCGGTGTCCTTTGGTTTCATATTGATAATCATGTTGATCTTGGTTCGTACGAAGAGGCAAATAGACGTAGTTTAGACACAGGTGTTTGGCAAAAAGAAATTGAGCATGGATATGCCCATCTTAGTTTTGCCAATTACATGGGTTATCTTTTACAGACTAAGGTGGTTTCTGATTTGCACCGAGCCAGTTCACTCGAAGAGATTGTTGAAGGAAAATGGGCCATCGATTCTCCTTCGGTTGTAGATTTTGATGTCGATGTAATTTTGGATAATACAGGGAAAACCCGCCTTGGTCTTTTGGAGAAGGCAAAGCTCTTATCAATTTTTAATCAAGCAGATGTTGTTTTTATGACCAATAGTTCGGAGCTGAGCGCATTTAATCTGGGTGTGCCTTTACATATTGATCCACATCTAGCCATTTCAACTAATGCGAAATTTATACAAGAACTTGCACTCCAATCTAGCTTGGTGGCAGGTAAGAGTTTGGGAAAAGAGGAAAAGAAAGAAATTTCTTTTAGTGAGATTAATTGGAATCCATTTCGAAAATATGGTGATTGGGCTGGTTTCTTCCGGGGGCGAACTATTAATCAAGAGCTAGATGATATACAAGAAAAAGCCATGGCGCACCTCACGATGATGTATGAAACGGCTCTCAAAGAAGCAAAGTCTTTCGAGATGGAGGAGTTGCTTGAAGTGGCAAAAGATTCTGCTCGAGCAAAGATTGAAGGAATGATAGCTGTCCGGCGAGAGGGGGCCCTGGAAAATCGGCTGATGGACTTTGTCTTAAGACTTAATGGTTCGGGTGTTACTTTACAAACAAGAGAATTAGTTAAAAATTATCTCAAAGATTTTTGGGATAAGGCATCAGGGGTTTTGAGTGGCCGCGAGGTTTTTGAGCTAGAGGCTCAAAATGCGATTAGGAAAGCGTCTCGTCTCAAAGTGTTTCGTCCTATCCGAACTATATTGGTTGCTGAAGATGAGGAAGTTTATTTAAAAGATTACAAGAAGGTATTTGAGCGGCTTGGGAGAGACGATATCGATGTGCTTTATTTTCCAACCAGAAAAAAAGCAATAACTCATTTAAAAACTTTTGGCAAAGAGGTGGATCTTATCTTCGCAGACCGCTCGATGGTAGATGAAGAGGAATATAAGGAAAGATTGGTAGCTGGTCTTCCTGCTGATGTGGATGATGGCGGGCTTCTTATTGAAGAAGTTAGGAATAAATTAAACCTAAAAACCCCTGTAGTTTTTGTGAGCGGGTCAAGATATGGCCAAAACGAACTAGATCAATTTGGAAATGCAACTCAATTTTCTAAAGCATATCTGAATCCAGAACATTTGGGACGACTCGTTCAGGAATTGATTAAAATTCTGCCCGAAATTCCTGAGCCTCCTGATGTCGAAGGACTTATGTCCGCTGATAAGATCAAAACGCATAATGATTATTTGCTAGACCTTTTATCTTTTCTTGGCTCCTTGGACCGCTCTGAAATAACTACAAAAATTAATGAAAATTTGTCACCAGCATCATGGCAGGCATGGGTAGCGCATGATTTTAAAACCCCAATTGGCGTAATTCTGCAGAATGTGCAATTAATTGAAGATTACAAGAAAAGCGATGAAGCTGTACCAATTAAAAATATTAAAAGAATCATAGAAAATTATCAGAAAATAAAGGATGCGCTGACTGTTATAGACCGGGCGGGTGAACCTATTCGCCCTGAATATTTTGATCGGCTAACTCATACTGGTAGCAAGAAAGATCCTATTCCTTATGGGGATCTTACTCCTCATTTGGTCAAAAGACTTTTTTATGACCATCCCGGAGCAGAAAATAATTTAGCAATGTTTCAAGCAACAGTGCCAGTAGTTGAATCTGCCATCGAAAAGTTGGGTGAAGTAATTGATGAGTATGCGGAGGAAGTTACGGCGAAGAGTTTGGGTGAGCTTGAAAAGCTTGCCGAAAGCATTTGGCCGGGAAATTTGCTTTCCAAAGAAGAGATGGAAGTAGCCGGGATGCCCTTTGCGGTTATTCGAGGCAAAAACTACTGGATACTTGGTGATTATCTTTTTATTAACGAGGAAGAATGGACGGCCCATAAGGAAGAATTAAAAGAATTTAAGGATTCAGTAGTTGTCGCTGCTTTAACCAGAGGCGTATTGAGCGAGGCATTGGATTTTTACTATAACGTTCATACTCGTCTCGCGATTCTTTTGCTTCAAGCGCGTTCCGATCTTATTAAGGATAAAACAGTTTTGGATGCGGGAGCGGGCGATAGTGTGTTGGGTGCAGTGGCTTCGCGCTTGGGCGCCAAGAAAGTTATTGAAATTGAAAAAAGTGGAGAATGGGCTGCTGAAGCGAGGAAATTAGCTAAGATCAATGAAATAGAAAATGTAGAAATTCTTGAAAAAGATTTTTCCGAACTCGAAGGACTTTCCGCTATCAGCAATATTGATATTGTTCTGGCAAGTCTTAACAGTAACGGAGTTTTTCAAGAAGAAAACTATATAAAGAATTGGCATTTTTTAATTTCAGATCTGATTAATCCGGATTGGTATTTCTTTCTTGGCGGCGTAGTAGAATATTCGGGTGCCGCGCAATGGGTTTACGATGTCATGACGCAAGAAAAATGGCAGGCGACGGTAGAGGCAAGAGGTTCTGAGGGTGTAAGGCGAACGCCTGTTGCTCATGTATTTCAAAATATCACAAAAGGCAAAAGTTTAGGAGAGGATGAAACAAGAAGGGAAGGACGCGCTTACATAAAGCGGTTGGCGGGCACCGTGCCATTTTTTATAGAGACTAAAGGAGAGATGATCAGCAGGCTTTATCAGAACACAACCTCTGATGAGGCTAAGAGAATGTTGCTTCGACCTGATGTTTTGCCCGTCTTATTCGGCATTAAGCCGGCTTACATTGCTTACACCGGAGAGCCGATGCCTGACCCATTATCAGAGGAAGTTTTTAAAATGCCTGAAGTCCGAGAGAGTCTAGGATTACTTTTTGCCGGCAATTTTATTCTTTCGGTCAGACAGGTTTTTAATCGCCTTGAACAAGAAGGTGATTTTCTTGTAACACATAAGATTATCTCCAAAAATGAGCTGAATTCTTTTGTCCGGAACGGCCCTACGCCGGAATCATTGCGCGCCATTACCGATATTCTCCGCCAATATCACGCCAATATTCCCGGCAGACACATTTTGCAGGGTTTTATTCTAGGCTACCCGCTGGAAGAAATTGTTTTGGCAGAAAACACAAGAGGCAAAAAAGACGAATTTTTATCGCAAGGCGGTATTGTTTACGAGGGTGACTACGGAAGCTTTGTGATGACCAAAGGATCCCGCGAGGCAGCTGAGCTGCTTTTACTCTGGGATACCACAGCTCACTATGGTTACACGGTTTTGTCCGGTGAACCGGATTTTGAGGAAATGATGGATCCAGACACCCTGAAAACCTTTAAAGAAATCGAAGGTAAAAGTTTGGGCGAGGAGCTGGTTTTGCAATGGGCTCAAAATATTTTTGGAGGAAAAGTAATACAAGGTGACGATGAAGCTTATCGTCTTTTCCCCTCCACATCTTCAAGCTACATACCGAACGTTGTAGGAATCCGTCTGCAAAAGATGGACGACCCGTCAAATGTTTCGATGAGATCCGTTATGACTCTGGCTCTCATAAATAGCGATGGATCGGCGGTTAAAATCGGGGGTTTTGATTTTGATAAAGTGACCTTTAAGGGACCAGTAAAAGCGATGGATCTAAGAGGTCAAAAATTAGGCTCTCAAATGATGAAAATTTTGGGTGATGGGTTGGAAAAAGATGCGCTGGTCATAGTAGATGTTCGTCAGAAAGAGACAAATGAGAAGTTGTATAGAGAGTATTATGTCGATCGATCGGGAGTCCTCCGGCGAAAAGCAGACGGTCTTATTATGGTGGATGGGAAGGCTGCAAAAGGCGAGATATCTTTTGAAAAGGTATTTAGCGAAACGCTTTGGGGAAAACTCTTAAGAAAAGCAGGGCTTGGTAATTTTCAAATCCTAACATCAGGCCGATTGCTAAAAGGGGTCGAAGCATTAAAGTATCTTTTAAAAAACCCCGAGTTTCCAAAGGCTAATTTAAAATCACCCACTTATTTTATTGGAGCAAAAAAAATGACACCGGCAACCGGTAAAAGTTTGGGAGCGGAGGAGAGGGCCGAAGCGATGCGTCAGGAGGCTATTGATCGGACAAGAAAAGTTTTGGAGATTACAGGCAAATCGCTTGGTGAGATACCAGCGGAAGAAGGAACGGCCTTTGAGAGAGCCGGGAGGCATATAAGATTTATAAGAAATATGTTATTGGCTATTCGAACGCTTGATTCGGGATCAAAGCTTTATTATGAATCTTTAGATAAAGAAGGAAATAAAATCGGAGTTGAAGAAATTTTATGGGACGACTGGGCGGTTCATACAGTGCTAAGTTATATGTCTGGTCTTAAGAGGCAGTATTCTTTTTACGAGGAACATCCAGAGAAAATAAAAATAGATCTGCGAAAAGGCTCTGAAACTTTTGATCTCATAGAAGAATTTGCCAGTTTTTTTAAAGATAATTTCCCTCCAATTAAGAGCTTGGCTGAGAAAGATCCATCTGAATATGCAGGTAATCTCCCCAAAAAAGGTGATGAGGCAGATCCGGTTGACTACAACCAGCTCGGACGTTATTTTGCAAGAGACCTTTTTATTAACCATCCTGAAGCTGAGGACAACTGGAGGATTTTTCAAGTTGCAGTTACCAGAATCAATGAAACCCTCCCCAAATTAGAATCCGCAATCAGGGAGCTTGGGGAAGAGCCGGTTGCTGGTAAAAGCTTGGGAGAAGAGGAGTTTCGAGCATTCTATAAAGATAAACTCGTTCGTATTAGTGGAGAGGATGGAATTGGTGAAGTCGTTGGCGTGCTTCCAGCATATCAAATTGTACGAGTATCACATCCTAGCTGGTCTGCCCCACAGCAATTTACAGATGATGAGCTCAGCCGCATCGAGGTTCTTAGCGAAGAGGAGGTTAGAAGAATCAAAGAAGACGAAAGGCGGGCTGAAAGAGAGTTTGAAAATAAGTATTATGAAAAATATGTGACTGTTGATGGGCGTGACGGTATATGGCTAGTAACTCAAATTATTCCATCAGTCCTAAGCTTGAAATTAGAAGCTTTTCATAAGTCAGACGTTATTTTTATTATGGAGGAAGAATTAGAACAAGTTCGGGTTCTTGACGACCAGGAAAAAGCCGAGCAAGAATTTAAAGCGCAAAAGAAACCGGTTCGGGCTAAACAGCCTAAAAAGATCCCTCAAAAACCCAAGCCAAAAGTTAAGAGGCCCGAAGAGAAAAAGGCCATCAAGACCAAAAAGAAAAAGCTGGATTTTGCAACTAGAAAGCTTTTATCTTTGGCAATCTTGGAAGGAGCCAGGGGGTTGGCCGAAAACAGTATCCAGCAACAGCTTTCAAAATTACCATTAAAAGTTATAAGTGATATTAATTTTAAAATTAGGCAGATTGAATCTGATGAGGTTCGACCGCCTCTCAATCCTTTCTCATTAGAGTCTTGGGCGGATTCCTTTCCGGCCCCCAAAAAAGCTTTTCTCTATATTGAAAAAGTTCTGCAGCTTAAGGAAGTGAGAGAGGAGTTTGCAAGAGATCAAAGATCGCCAAGCGTTGCCGGTAAATCGCTTGGTGAGGATAGAGAAGTTATTCTTAAAAATATTCTAGAAACTGTTTCCGGAGAAATGGTAAGTGGGCGGGATGAAAATTATTCACTCCATCTTATGACAACCGATTTTATTAGCCAAAGGACGGGATGGAAAACAACAAACGTCCGTTTTTATCTGCAAAAAGAAAAAGATTCGAATCTTGTATCAAAAAGGGCTATTTTGACTTTGATATTTCCAATAACCAATTTATCCAAACCAATTGATCTATATGAGATAAAGCTGAATTATGTCGATTTTGAAGATGGAGCTGGAGAGCAAAATCTCTCGGAGCAGGGTATTGGTGTTCAATTATTAAAGCTGGTAACAGAGGCTTTACCGGTGGGCACTCGAGTGGCGATGACTATCTTGAATGAAAGCACTCGTGAGGAATTGCTTAAGATGCTTAAGGTTGATCAAGGCCGGGTGATTACAGCGGACAACCTTTTAGTTGTTGAAAGCGATGCGGGAGAAGGCGAGATATTGTTTCAGGATGTTTTTTCAAAGACAACCATGGGAAAGCTAGTAGGAAGAGCCGGTTTTAAAGATATCCGAATCATAGGGATAAGATATGGTCAAGAAGGAGGAATGGAAGGGCTTCGGCTGATTTTGGAAAGCCCAATCAAAAGCGATGATGGCCAAAGGCGAATGGTGAATCATTTTTTAATCGAGATGTTCGCGTCCGGCAAAGAACCAGTTACTGCTAAAAGTTTGGGTGAAGGGGAAGACACTGAGATTGTTCAAAGAGTAGTGACGAATATCGAAGAGTCGACCACTCCATTCTACGGATTACTTCCTGCTTCTTTTATTAATAATTTTGTTAAATCATTCGGCAAGGAAGTTTTTAATAAACAAGCTGAGCTCATCTTGGGGAATCGCACGAATAATCTCATTATTCTTTGGGATATCGATATTTCAGAAACCGATAAGATGGATTGGTTAGAAAATAATGGTCTTTCAAAATATATTGGCAAAAAGAATTTGATTACAACCTCACTCAAGCGCGGTCTTAAGGAAACGAATGAGCTGAGCGCGAAGGTGGATATCATAAGACAGGTCTTGAGTTCGAGGGGAGTGGATTCCAATGCGGTTGGCCTATTAAAGCCTGTCGCTTCAGAATTTAAAACACCGGTCCTGTCATTAAAATCGGTTTCACCCAATGCTTTAGCATTGCTCCATTATCTAATTCAAATAGATGGCGATTTATCGCAAGATTTACTCCGTATTTTTAAGGTAGATCCCAAAACAGGGGATTTCATTGCCGAACTTCCGGAATATCTGGAAGAGTTGTTTAGGCAGTATGAGGCTCAGGTAGAAATAGCGAGGGCGGCGTAATGCTAAGTGTGGTAAGTAAGTATAAGACGTTCCTAGCTTTTATTATCTACCCGCTTATCTTTTGCTTTCTCACTACAACAATTGCAGTAGCTTCCCCTATTTCACAAATTAAAACCGATACTATCTCAGCAGAAAAGCAGACCCAAGAAAGAGACTTTCTTGAAGAGATCCGCCAAGTCGCGGAAGAGCTCGCTGAGAGTAAAGAGCGGGAAGAGGAAATAGTATCAATTGGAGAAATTGTTGAAAAGGTTAGGGGGTCCGAAGATCAAAGAATCAAAGCGATGCGAAAAGAAGCAATTGATCGGACAAGAAAAGTGCTGGAGGTTACTGGTAAATCTTGGGTAGCGCCGAGTTTGCCCGCTGTGGCTGGCACCGAGCACCGAGAGCTGAGCGTTACCGGTAAGTCGCTTGGCAGAACAAAACGGCATGCTCTAATAAGTCAAGCCGCACGTGATATGCCGTCTTTTATGAAAGACAGGGCAAAAATGGTTCAGAGGCTTTACGAGAGCATTGATTCTGAAGAAGCTAAGCGAATCCTGCTTCGACCTGATGTTTTACCTGTTTTTCTTGGAATCAAATCTGCTTATCTTACTTATGACAGAGACCCTCTTATTGGCCCATTAAGCGAGAAGGTCTCTGAAGCTTCTGAGGAGTTTCACGACCTGGGACTGGTTTTTTCTGAGCGCTACGTTATCTCAATTGACTATCTCTTTGACCGATTTGAAAAAGAAGGCGATTTTCTTGTAAAGGAAAAGATTATTTCTAAAGACGAATTGGAATCTTTTATTAAGAGCGGGCCCACACAGGAGACGATGAACAGTATCGACGGTCTTCTCGATCAATATCACGGTGATGTTCCGGGCAGAACTATTTTACATGGTTTTCTGATGGGTTATCCGCTGAGAGAAATTATATTTGCGGCCAGAAGTGAAAAAACTTGGGAAGGTTTTGTGAGCGAATATGGATTGCACGTCGTTAGCCCGGGAACCGAAAGAATAAATAGACTGCTTAGCGGCTGGGATATAGGAACGCATTTTGGTTATCTGACTTTGTCTAATGAGCCGGATTTTGAAGAGATGATGGAGCCTAGTGCGTTGAGAGTTTTTAAAACAATTGAAGGAAAAAGTCTTGGAACGGATGAGATTTTGGTGAAGCTTAAAAGCGCAAGGCGTATTAATGAGAATGCCAGAGAGTATGGAGAGATGACTTATCAGGAAGCGATTGAAGTTATGAAATCTTTGCCCGATGGATTATGGAGAGTTGAGGATAAAGGCGAGTTGTTAAATATTTTTAATGTTATTTTGGCGACCTTAGACAAAGCAGAAGAGACAATCTTTGAAGCTGGTGGAGCAAGCTTGTTTTATATTCATTGCACTTCCAGATTAGAAGAAGTTCTGGGGCGTTTACCCCAAGAAGATCGGGAGGCAAAAAGGCTCGAACTCCTGGATTTGGTTAATACCTACATTAATCCTGTGGGAGAAATTAGTCAAAAAGCAGCGGCGCTTATCAAGGCAGTCGAAGGTTCAACAGACCGTTACCCATCATCTTTTGATGAGCCCGACGCTTCTTATGATGAACTTCTTCCAAAATTAATCTCACTTGTTAAATCTATTCATCCCAACGAAGATTCTAGGCTGGATCCTTATAATATAAAAATCAAAGCGCTTGAAACTATAGATGCAATTGTCCATTCGGGTTTTATAAGTGACTTCCGCGAAATTATTAAATTTTTACTAGCAGAGCTCAAAAAAATTGATGACCCTCGAAATATACGCACTTCCTTGGTAGAGGCGATTGCCGGAGTTTTAATCTCTATTTTGTATAAGCAGAATAATTTAAAGTACGAATATGGCGGTATTGATCAGGCTACGAATGTTAATTGGGCTCTAAGAAGGACGCTTGGCGCAGAGGGCGGCCGAGGGACAATATCTCTATTCGAAGCGTTTGGCTCCTTTGGCGACGTAAACAAAATAGTAAAAAGGTTGAGCCAAAACTTTGAAAAAGCGACAACCCAGAAGCAAAAAGAGAAGGCTCTTAAAGCAGCAGTTAAAGAAATAGATGCGTACGGGGAGTTTTTACAAAACGAATATGAGATATCACGTGTATTGGATTTGCTAGAATTTGGATTTGATAAAAAATTATCTAAGGATCAAAAGCTGAACAAAGCTCTCCATAAAATTTCAAATGTAAAAAGCTTTAGAGAAGCTCTTAAAGACTTGTTAGATTCAGTTACCCTTCCTGATAAACTCTCAAATCTCGGCACAGGCCTTTTTAAAGTGTTATCTTCAATAATTCAGGATTTTACGGAAAAAGCTCTTTTAACTGATGACTCTAAAGAATTAAAAACTATATTAAGAAATACTATTCAAAAAATGGAGGAATATCAGAATTTCTTGGCTGCAAAAGTAGCGCGCGAGGAGGGTTTGGAAGAGGAGGCCGAAGGCAAAAAGCGTGCCCCGCCAGAAGAGGAGATTTTTAGAGCAGAGGCGAAGAGTATGGGTGCCGCTTATTTGATGGTTGCTATAAAAAGTGAACCTGCTTTAGCCATAAAAGAGAATTTTGAAATTGTTCTTGAAGAAATCCACGATGCTAGCCCCAGGTCGGCAAGAGAAGCTTTGGAAGCCATACCATTTTTTATTAAAGCAAACCCTAAGCTTGCTACAAAAGAAGTCCTTAAAAATATTCTAAACAGGCTTTTCTTGGGATATTGGGATGATGAACCACTAAAGCCTGATTCGAGTGTTTATTTGATCACACCAAATATTTTTATCCTCAGAAGTTTTTACGCGGCAGACCGCAAATTATTTAATAATGAATTGTTCGAAATTGTCAAAAAATCCGCTGATGATAGCAATAAAGATGCCGTCGATATGGCTCTTCCGTTTTTTGCATCAAATATGTTTGGAATTGATATCGATTTTGAAACACTTAGACCTCTGGAGCTTGCAATATCCGAAATCTTTGCCCTTATAGGAAAAGAAGTGTTTGTGTCTGAAGAAAGCACTAAGCATCTCGAATCTATTCTTATCTCGCTCAGCGAACAACTGGCGGTGACTGAAGATGAAGTTGAGAGAGGAAAAATAATTTTGGACACGTTTAACAAGATGCTGGAGCTTCAGGAATTTATGAAACTGCAGAAAGCAAGAGCGCGAGGAACGCTGAGGGCCGAGGACGAGAAGAAAGAAGTCTCTGAAGATGAAATTTTTCGTGAAACGCCGAGCTTGTCCGCCGAGGCGGGCGCCATGCGTCCTGCGCCTCGCGTTACCGGCAAGTCGCTTGGTGCTGCTTATTTGATCGACGCTATAAAAAGTGAGCCCAGTTTGGCCGTAGAAGCAAACTTTAAAAAGGTTCTTAAAGAAATTCAAAATCCTGAACATAAAGAGGCAAGAAAAGCCCTTAGAGCCATACCATTTTTTATTAAAGCAAACCCTAAGCTTGCTACAAAAAAAGCTCTTAGAAATATTTTGATGAAGCTTTTCTGGGGGTATTGGTTCTACGGCAAGCCATCGGCAGTTGATCAGCCTATTTACTTAGTTAAACCAAACCTTTATGTCCTTAGAAGTTTTTATGAAGCAGATCGCAAATTGTTTGATGATGAACTATACGAAATTGTCAAAAAAATTGCACATGACACCCAAAGAGACATTGAGGATGTTGTTGCAGCGGTTCTTCCGTTTTTTATATCAAGTATGTTTGGTATTGATATCGATTTTGAAACGTTTAAGCACCTAGAGCGTGCAATATCTCAAACCTTGGAAATCCTAGGTAATGAGGTGTTCGTATCTGAAGAAAGCACTCGGCATCTTAGATCTATTATTATCTCGTTTAGCGAGCAGCTAGCGGCGATTGAAGATGAAGCTGAGCAGGAGCAAATAGTATTGGATACTTTTGGAAAAGTGCTCGAGCTGCAGGATTTTCTGAAAGCGAAGAAGGAAAGAGCTAAGGGTTTAGAGCTGGGAGTTGAGGGCAAAGAGAGGACGCCGCCAGAAGATGAGATATTTAGGGAAGCGCCGAGAGCGGAAGCAAAAAGTTTGGGGATGGAAGATGAGATTATAAAGGTGATTCAAGAGGCTCTTCATGTGAAAATAGAACGTCACATCCGAACCAAACTTATTGCCGAAGATGATGAAGATATTCAAAAAATTTATAAAAGGGCCTTTGAACAGCTAGCCAGAGATGATATTACCGTACTTTATTTTCCACACAGGAGAGCCGCGATTAATTATTTGAGAGATTATGGCGATGAGGTAGATCTTATATTTGCGGACCGTGCAATGGATGACCGTGATGAGATCGATGAGAGAATAAAAGAGCGTCTTCCGCTTGATATTGATGATGGCACACTTCTTGTTAAGCAAGCTCGATCAAGGTTAAATTTAAATATCCCTGTAATTTTTATTAGCTCTACTATTTATAATCAGGATGAACTCGATCAATTTGGGAATGCCACGCAACTCCCCAAGCAATATTTGGATGCAACAACTTTAGAGCACCTAATACAAAAATTAATTCAAATCTTGCCCGAGCTTCCTGAGCCGCCCAGTGTTGAAGAGTTGACGCCAGCCGAGAGAATGCAAGCTCATATACAATATTTAAGAGAGCTTTTTGAATTTTTGGGACCGCTTAAAAAATCCACCATTAAGGTGATAAAAAAGAAAGCGCTTCAATCTACCACCTGGTATTCATGGTTGTCTCATGGTTTTCAGAATGAGTTGTTGTCGATAGAGATTAGTATGAGGCGTGCCAGGGCAAGAAAAGAAAGGGGTCAAACTATATCGAGTGATACCTTGAGAAACCTTAAAGAAAGCTATGAAAAAATGGAGCGTTCATTTGTTATTGTAGATCGCTTAACGAGACCCTACCGGCCTGAATATTTAGCCATGTTAACTGAAACAGGCAGTGAGGCTAGTCCAATACCACACCCCAAGCTGCCCCTTTATTTTTCAAAAGCTGTTTTCGAAGATCATCCTAATGAAGCAAACAATCGGAAAATATTTCAAGCAACAGCGCCCATAATTGATTCTACACTCAAAAAGTTAGGTGAGGCAGTTGATGAGTATGTGAGAGAAGCTGGAGGGGCGCCGGGTGTCACAGCTGCCAGCCTCGGTGGGATCGCTGATATTATCTCGCCTGAAGAAGCTGCGCCTTTAAGAATGGAATTAGAGGAAGGATTGATTGATGATAAGGCGCGCCTTAACTATCCTATTCAACAAATTTTATTGCATCAAGATATCCAACAAAAGAATAAGGAAATCGCATGGCTTATTAAGGTACGCGCCGATCACTTTCCAATTTTAAGTCAGCATGTCGATGAGCTTATAAGATTTGTAAACGATAATCCTGATTGGATGCCATCAAACGGTCTAGAACTATTAATTTTTCGTTTATTTGCGGGACATTCATATTCTGATTTGAATAGAGAGAGCTTGGCAGCTTTCGATGAAGCTTTGCCCCCAGTTGTGCGTTTGTTAAGAAATTTTGATATCAAAAATTTGGTCAAGAGAGGTGTTACAACAGATCGTGAAATATATCCTTTAAAGGTTTCTTCGTATTTTATAAATGATGCGAGCGAGATTCGTAAGCTAGGAAAAACCGCTCAAGATATTATTAAGAGAGCAGAAGCAAAAAGCTTGGGAGAAGAAACGCAAATTTTCGAGGACTGGCTCAAAGCGTGGGGCGATGTTTATGGGGAAAAGCTTGCAATTAATTTTGAGCCAGCCCCTCTCGGAGGGCTTGGATTTTTTGGTTTAAAAGATGAGGCCGGTGAGAAAGTTGCAGGAATTTTTTACAGTTATTTAAATGAAAATTTAATCAAAATAGGTCTTCAAAGCACCGCAGACAATTACCGGAGAAAGCGGCTCATGACATTGGTGCATTTATTCTTATTAAATTATCACCCTAAAGTTACAGCTGTTGAATTCTCAAACCTATCCGTGCCCGGCGGCAAGAGTCTTATTAATTTGCTGAAGCAATTTGGAATTTATGAGGATGCTGATACCGGCATTCAGGTGAATGACCTTCGCGTGAATGAAATTGTTACTAATGATGAAAAAATCAATCAAATTATCCGTAAAGAAGGCGAGTTTGCTTCCCGTGCGAAGAGCTTGGGAGAAGAAACAAAAATTTTCGAAGATTGGCTGGAAATGTGGAGCGAGATTTATGAAAGAAAATTAACTATTAATTTTAAACCGCCTGAATTTGAAGAATCTGGATTTCTTACTTTAGAAAATAGGCTTGGTAAGATGGCCGCAGAAATTCAGTATCGTTATTCAGTTAGAGACCCGGTGGCTGGCGATCTAATAACAATAATTGATCAAAGCACAGCAACAGATTACCAGAGAAAGAGAATCATGACTTTGATGCATTTATTTTTATTAGATTATTACCCCAAAGTTCGAACTGTTGAATTTGATGGACTTTCTGATCATGGTGAAAGTCTTGCGGAAACATTAAAGCAATTTGGAATTTATTATCCTATTGGCGATAAATTTCAAGTGGTTGGGCGTCGTTTGGATGAAATCGTTGCTTTTAACGAAAATATCAAACAAATCATCGCGAAAGAAGGTGAATTTGTTTCGCGCGGAAAAAGTTTGGGTAGAGGAATGGAGTTTGTCGATCCTAAGTACCTCACCTTGAGCCCAGAATTAAGAAGAACAAAAGATTTTAATTTTAAACTTTTAAATGAATTATCTGAGACAGAGAGAGAAGAATTGATACAGCTTATCATGGGATTTCTGGAGGTCAAAGGTAAGATCGGCAGAATAAAAGCCATGCGGCGATTAAGTAAATTTAAGGCCCCACGCTCCTTTGAGGTCGTGGCCTTCAAGAACAATGAAGCAGTTGGTTATACCAACGCTTATTTTACGGATCAAATTTTTATTCCTAGAGAAGTATATATTACTGATATTTATGTTAAAGAGGGCGAGGCTTATCGTAGACACCGTATTGGTACAAATCTTTTTAATATTACCAAAGAGCATGCAAGAAACATTGGAGCTCAGGAGCTTATAGTTAGCGGCATTAGACAAAAATCAGAAGCCCAAGATTTTTGGAAGAAAATAGCTGAACAAAATCCGGATACTAACATCCAATATTATGGGCCTTTAAAGAAGATTTCTCGGATCGGATTGGATTTAACAAGAAACCTCCCCTCGATACCGGATGCTGAAGGATTGCCGGCTTTTGAGAAAATCGGAGCTTATGTGAACTTTGTCATGAAATTAGTGTCTGCTATTGGGAAAATTGATCAGAAGCTAACTCTTTATTTTGAAGCGAGCCCCAAGCCGCTTCCCGAGGCATGGGTGGATTGGGCAGGACATACTGTAAAAGAAGATTTGAGCTCTGTAGCTACCTGGCATGATGGGTTTGATACCTTATATTCGGCCGCTGCAAGGAAGAAGGAATTTAAAGAAGATCCCCGTATTCTTAATTACGTAGACAAATATATTGATTCTTTTAAAAGTTATTTTGCCCCAATCAAGAGGCTAGCTAGGGGGCATCCTTCTGATTATACGGCTGGCCTTACAAAGAAGGGTGATGAGACAGAGCCGGTTGATCGCACGCAATTGGCACGCTATTTCGCAAGAGATCTTTTTATTAATCATCCTGATGCCGAAAGCAACTGGCAGTTTTTTCAAGCCGCGGTCAGCAGCGTTGATGAAACTCTCGTCAAATTAAAATCCGCAATCAAAGAACTTGAGGAGGAGGTAGGGGCAAGAAGCTTGGGCGAAGAGGGAGTTTTGTTTCCTTCCAAAGATTTTTCAAAATACGGGATATCCGAAACTGATTCACGTTTTAACGCTATGATGCGGCCGCAGCAGATCGCCTTTTTCATGCTAATGAAACGGATGCTTAATCTTCCACCGAGAAGCATGGGCATCTATGAAGCGTCTTTTTCTGATATTTCATCTTTGTTGCTTGCGACTAATTTAGATAATGTCATCATGGTGGACAGCACTTCTTTTCACGACCCATCAAAACGACCTGATTTTTGGAGAGATAAAAAAGATGGTTTTTTATCAAATAAGAAAATTTTCGGCTTTCTCCCAACAGAATTTTTAAAACAATATGGTGTCTATGAGGACGTAGAGCATCCTCTTATGTGGGAACTTAGTGCTATTGGAGCAACTAATATTCGCGTTAAAAAGTATCTTAATTATAAAAACGCGTATGTGATTAACTTTTATTGGGCATATCACAATGAGGCCCCTCGCCCTCGCAAGATAATATTTTTTGAAAATACAAATACTGCGGAAGAATCTAAAAATAGGGACCTTTTATATAAGTTTTATGGCTACTATAAGGATAAAGTGAAGGTAGCTTTTTACAGAAATTCAGAAGCAATCGCGACTTCATTTCCGTTAACAGAAGCTAAAGCGCACTTTCAAAAATTGCGAGAGATATTCCCTGGCAACACTTTATTTGTGTCTAACTTTGATTTTGCCTCTTATTACGACGGCTACAAAAACAATAATCTTTTTATGGGACCAACCCCAAGGGAAAACCTGACTTCCGTTCGAGGCTTTTTAAAAGAGTTTGATGTGCAATATGGTCTGGACCCTGAGAGGGACCCTGAAGAGCTGTATATCAGCACACCGCGTTTAATAGTTGGCCAAAGCCTTGGAGAAGAGGAGATAGTTCAGCGAGTAATGTCTAATATCGGAGAATCCGAAGAGCCTTTTTACGGCATGCTTCCCGCGTCACTTCTTGAGGAATTGGCTGAAAGCGAAGGTAAGGACGTTCTAAAACAGCAGATGGAATATTTGATCGGAAACAAGGCGAATCATATTGTTATTCTGTGGGATACAGATATTCCGCGCTTTGAAAGAAATGAGTGGCTGGATAAATTGGGACTTGGTGCGCTTGGTAGCAAAAAGAATTTTATCACAACTCCTCTAAAAGCAAAGATAGATGAAAAGGCGCTTCAGGATCAAATAAAAGAAACTCTAAAAATATTGCTTTCAAGAGGCGTTGAAACTCGTGCAATTGGGCTGCTAAAACCATTTGATGAGCAATTTAAAGTTGATGCCCATTCATTAAAATCCAAATCACCGCAAGCGCTTCTTCTCCTGCATTACTTAGTGCAGATTGACGGTGATCTTGCGCAAGATCTGTTAAGAATCTTTTCGATTGATCCCAAGACAGGGGATTATCTGGCAGAACTCTCGAATCATCTCGAACGCCTCTTCCAAGAAGCCCGCGCTGCAGAAGCGGTGCGTAAAGCAGCGTAGGCGCTATACGATCGGAATACACAAATCCCAATACACAAACTACAAGCAAATTAAAATACAGAAATTAAAAATTCGAAACAGAGAGGAATTTTTGTAAAGACTTTTACGGTTTTAAATTTCTTATTTGTTTATTTTAATTTGTTTGTAATTTGGAATTTGTATATTGGAATTTGTTTATGAATTGCATGTTGGCATTTAAGAAACATTTGATAGAATTTGCTCATGGGATTCAAATGCGGAATAGTCGGCTTACCAAATGTCGGCAAATCAACTCTTTTTAACGCAATGACTCGGGCAGGCGCCGAGATTGCGAATTATCCTTTTTGTACTATCGATAAAAATGTAGGCATCGTACCTGTTCCCGATGAAAGACTCACACGCTTAGCCGAAATATATCAGCCCAAAAAAATTACACCTACTATCATCGAAGTGGTTGATATTGCAGGTCTTGTAAAGGGTGCTTCTGAGGGTGCTGGGTTAGGAAATCAGTTTTTAGGAAACATTCGTGAAGTGGACGCAATATTTCATGTCGTAAGATGTTTTGAAGATCCGGATGTGGTTCACTCCTCAGGCAAGGTTGATCCGATTGATGATATCGGGATTATTAATACCGAACTTTGCCTCAAAGATATGGAGACCCTTACCAAAAGAACTGACAAAACAGGAAAACTTGCAAGAAGCGGCGATAAAGAAAGTTCGGCTCAAATGGAAGTGTTCGAAAAGGTCAAAAAAGGCTTAGAGGATGGCATCCCGGTAAGACTTCTTAATTTAACAAAAGAAGAAAAAGAAAAAATCAAAGAACTCTCGCTTTTAACATCAAAACCTGTTCTTTACTGCTGTAATGTAAGCGATACTGATCTTCCCGAAGGTGGCGAGCTAGTTAGTAAGGTTAAAGAATACGCGGCTAAAGAAAATTCAGGGGTAGCTGTTATTTCAGCCAAAATTGAAGCTGAAATCGTTGAACTAACGGAAGAAGAAAAGAAGGAATATCTGAAATCTTTTAATTTAAAAGAATCAGGCCTCGACCATATGGCGCGCGAAGGATATAAGCTTTTGGAACTCATTACTTTTCTTACGGGCGGTCCGACTGAAGTCCGTGCTTGGACGGTGCATAAAGGCGCCACGGCTCCGCAGGCTGCCGGAGTTATTCATTCGGATTTTGAGCGGGGATTTATCAGAGCCGAAACCATGAAATTTGAAGATTTGGATAAACTGGGCAGCGAGCCTGCCGTTAAAGAAAAAGGCTCCTATCGAACCGAAGGCAAAGAGTACATTATTCAGGACGGAGACGTGGTGTTTTTTAGATTCAACGTTTAACTTAGATAACAGGTAACAATATCATGATAATTTTTTGGATTATTTTCTCCCTCATTATTCTTTTCACTCTGGCTATTATTTATGGCGTTTTCATTGAACCTAAGTGGTTTTTTCTTTCCCGTTACAATATAAAAGTTGATAAACCTTTGCCGCAACCTTTAAAAATTCTTCATTTATCCGACACGCATTTTCATCCTAAAAACCGGCATATTGATAAAATGTTTGATAAGCTGGAAAAACTTAAAGATGAAATCGATATTGTTTTTTTAACGGGAGATATCATCGATAATGATAACGGCATTGAATTAGCCAAAGCGCAATTGAGCCGGCTTAAGCCCAATTGCGGAATTTATGCTGTTTTGGGCAACCACGATCATTTCTGGTACGGCTATCGGGAACTTTTAAGGCTATTTTTTTGGCTTCAGACACCAAAAGCTAAAAATGATATCAAACGTTTAAAAACAACTTTAGAATTAATTGGCTGTCATATTTTGGTGAACGAAGTTCGAACAGTTTCTTTTTACGGAACTAATATTCTAATCGCGGGTTTGGATGATCCGGTAACAAGACAAGATAATCCGGAGAATATAGCGCCCTCAGAAGACCCTAAGCAGCTAAGAGTATTGCTGGTTCATTTATTGGATGCATTTCATAAAGTTATTAATCATCATTACGACTTAGCCTTTTCAGGCCATACCCACGGTGGGCAAGTCCGAATTCCTTTCTTAGGGCCGGTTGTTACGCATTCAAAATTACATCGGAAATTTACCTCGGGCCTTAACCGAATTAATGGCACTCAGATTTTTACTTCCAGAGGAATCGGAACCAGTCCGCAGGCCCGATCTCGGCTTTTTTGTCATCCCGAAGCAACTATTATTACTGTTCAAGGGAACTAACGGTTAAATAAGGAGAAGAAAAAGATGAAAAGAATGCTTCCATTATTACTATTGCCGCTTTTACTATCTCTTTCCGGCTGCATACTTTTAATAGCAGGGGGAGCCGCAACAGGGGGGTATGCTTTAAGCACTGATTCAGCGGAAGGTATTATTGATTCACCCTATGATGAGGTTTGGGAAGCTGCTGTAACGGTTTTTGAAGACGATGGTATTATTGAGCTTCAAGATGAAAAGCACGGCCGTTTGGAGGCTGAGGTTGACTCAATTGATATGAAAGTTCAAATAGACGCGATTGGGAAGGAAAGCACTAAGCTCAAAGTAACAGCGCGAAAATACATGATGCCCAAGGCAAAACAGGCCGAAAAAGAGTTTGTCAGGATTTCTGAGCTCTTAAAAAAATAATGCTTAATATTCAATTGACTCTGGCCGATATGTTCTGTAACCTTTTCTGTAAGGTTACGGAGTAATATTTTTTGTTTAACAGAATAAAGAGGAGGAAATTCATGAAGAAGGTTTTAGCACTGGTTGCGGTAGTGGCGCTAGTTTTTGCAGTCGCTCCTGCATTTGCCCAGGTTCCAGAACCTGTTGTTAACGAAGATCCGACATTAGAATCCTATGGATCTAAGTCTGCTTCTAAGCTTGCTTATGGTGCTTCTAATGCTCTTTTGGGCTGGACTCAACCATTCCAAGATTTTCGTAACAATGACGGCGCCAAAGGCCCAATCCAAGTTTGGGTTGAAGGTATTGGAAATGGTATCGTTCGCACAGCCGCTGGTGTTGCTCAAGTTTTGACATCAGTTGTTCCTAGTGTTGAATGGGAAGGTAACGCTGAACAAACCGTATAATTTCTAGCTTTGTTTATAAAAACCCCTGTCCTTCGGGACAGGGGTTTTTTTTTGACTTTTCTGCTTATTAACCACTATTCACTAACCACTAACCACTAGTTCTTGACTCTCCCCCCACTCATCCATAAACTTCTTATCTATGAAAGTTCAAATCTATACAGATGGCGGGGCTCGCGGCAATCCGGGACCTGCGGCTTGGGGCTATCTTATTGTAGGGCCAAAAGGTGAACTCGACCGGAGGGCGGGTTTTATTGGGGCCAACACCAATAATGTAGCCGAATATACCGGGATTATAGAAGCCTTCCAGAGAGCTAGGGAGCTTAAAGTAAACGAGGTAGATCTTTTTACCGATAGCCAGCTTGCTTGCCGGCAGCTGTTGGGTGAATATAGGGTAAAACAGCCTCATTTAAAGCTTTTGTTTGAAAAAGTACGTATTTTAGCGACTCATTTTAATAAAGTGACATATGCGCACGTTCCGAGGGAAAACGCTAATATACAAATCGCGGACGGACTGGTTAATGAAGCGCTAGATGAACAAACGGGGGGTATGGTCTAAGTTCTCAGATCTTAGATCTAAAATCTATTTTTATGCATATTATTCTTTTACTAGTTTTAGGTCTTGCTGTCGGTATCTTTAGCGGTCTCTTAGGGGTCGGAGGCGGAGCTCTTATGGTGCCCATATTTGTCTATATTTTTAAGATGGATATGCATAAAGCCATCGGAACTTCATTGGCTGTTATTATTTTTATCGCATTAGTAGGTTCTATTAAGCATTTTTTTGCCGGAAATGTTGAAGTTAAGAGCTTATGGCTCTTTATTATAGCGGCTCTTCTGGGCGGATGGCTTGGCGCTGCTTTGGCAACTGTTATGCCGGTAACCATATTAAAAAAAATATTTGCCATATTTCTATTATTTATAGCGGTATTTATGTTTTTTAAAAAATAAGAAAATAGAATAAGGACTAAAAAATGAAAGTACCCCCATTAGCAACAAATCGTGAATACGGGCAAATAGCTTCCGAACTCAATAGCGTGGTCCAGAAAGTTTTAGAGAGTGGGCAATACATACTAGGAGAAGAGGTTAAGAGTTTTGAAAAGAATTTTGCTGTCTGGGTTGGTGCGGATGAAGCTGTGGGTGTTGCCTCGGGAACGGATGCTTTAATTCTTAGTTTGCGTGCTTTGGGGATTTCAGGCGGCGATGAGGTTATTACGACGCCTTTTACTTATTTTGCTACAGCGGAGGCTATTGTAACAGTAGGGGCTAAACCGGTGTTTGTTGATATTGATCCCAAAACTTTCAACATTAATCCTGATCAAATTAAGAAAAAAATTAATTCAAAAACTAAGGCAATTTTACCTGTTCATCTATATGGCGCGTGCGCTGATATGGATCCTATCGAGGAATTGGCGGCCAAAAATAAACTAGCTATTATTGAAGATGCCTGCCAGGCACATGGCGCTACCTACAAAGGAAGGCGTGCCGGCAACCTTGGTACCACCGGCTGTTTTAGTTTTTTTCCAACAAAAAATTTAGGAGCTTGCGGGGATGCCGGAATTATCACATTCAATCAACCGGAACTAAAAAATCATCTACTTTCACTTCGGATGCACGGAGCTTCCCAAGATGATAAGTATTTTCATGATGAATTTGGAATGAATTCTAGGCTGGATGAATTGCAAGCCGCTATCTTGAATGTAAAGTTAAAATATTTGGAAGATCGAATTGAAAAACGAAGGCAGGTTGCGAGCTGCTACACCAGCGTTATTCAATCGCAAGCCGATTGGCTGCGGGCACCCGAAGCTCTGGAGAATTGCCGCCACGTCTACCATCAGTATGTTATTCGAACGTCCTACCGGGACGCTTTTGAGGAGCATTTAAAGAAGAAGGGAATTAGTGCTACAGCCTACTATAAATACCCGCTTCATTTGCTGCCGCCTCTAAGTAAGTTAGGGTTTAAAAAAGGTGAGTTTCCTGAGGCTGAGCGCGCTTCCCAGGAAGTGCTTTCACTTCCTTGTTTTCCCCAAATGACGGATGAAGAAATTGGTTATGTTTCGGAGGCTATTATTGATTTTAAGGCCTCATAGTATTTTTTGATAATTAAAGGCTAAGAAAGAGACATTTTAAAAAACTTTGGTTAAAATCATTTTTGTATGACAAATTCACCAAAATCAGAACCAACTTTTTTAAAAGTTCCAAGCGACCCAAGATACCTGAAACAAATAAGAGAAGAGGTTTCCCGGGTTGCCAAAGAAGCCGGTTTTGATGAGGAATGGCGCGGACGAATTGTTCTTGCTATCGATGAAGCGATTACGAATATTATCCGCCATACTTATAATCGCGAGACTGATAAAGAAATTCATATTTCTTTACTGAATGATGAAAAGGCGCTCAGAATTACACTTCGCGATTTTGGAACAAAACCCGATCTCAATAAGATCTCTTCAAGAGATTTAAAGGATGTCCGTCCTGGTGGGCTGGGCTGTCACTTTATTAAAGAGATCATGGATGAAGTAACTTACGATATTGATTCGAACGAAATTGGTACTGAATTACGTCTGATCAAGTATAAAAAGTCCTAAAGGGGCTCGATACAAAATTAGATTAATAAAATAGGGAGAGAGATCTATGAAAGTAAATCAAAAAAACAAGGAAGGTATTGAAATCCTTGAAATACAGGGTGAAATCGATCTTTACGCGTCACCTTCTTTGAGGGAGCTTTTTAGCAAGCTGGTTGAGGGCGGGAAGCATCGCATTTTGGTTAATTTAAAAAATGTAACTTATGTTGATAGTTCCGGCTTAGCGACCTTTATTGAAGCTTACCAGAGGTTGTCAATGGTTGACGGACAGCTCGTACTTTCTAATTTGACTGATACTGTTAAAGGTGTTTTTGAAATCGCACGGCTTGAAGATGTTTTGAGTCTTGTTAAAACCGAAGAAGAAGGCCTCGGGCTAATCAAAGAAAAAAGTGCTGACTAATTTGAAAGACAATTTTAAAAAACTCGTAGGATTCTGGGGACGCAATACTCTTACGTTTCTTTCAGATCTTGGGGGGATTTCCCGTCTTATTCGTGATGCGCTTTATTGGTCTGTAATTGCTCCTTTCACGGGGAAAGGCTTTAGGCGAGAAGCTTTTTTTAAAGAATGTGTAGAGGTTGGAAACCGTTCGCTTCCCATCGTAGCTCTTGTAATGTTTTCGATTGGTTTGGTGCTGGCATTACAATCAGCCTATCAGCTTAAAAACTTCGGAGCTTTAATGTATACAGGCGCTCTTGTGAGCGTTTCAACAGCGCGGGAATTAGGACCTCTGATTGTATCAATTATAATTGCCGGCCGAATAGGCGCTGCGATCGCCGCTGAAATCGGCACGATGAGGACAGCCGAAGAAATTGATGCTTTGGACACTATGGCTATCAATCCTGTTTATTTTCTTGTGACACCAAAATTTTTAGCACTTTTTTTTATGGTGCCCTGCCTGGTGGCTCTTGGGGACTTAATCGGAATGTTTGGGGGATATTTTATTGGCGTGACTTCGCTCGGGATTGGATCTGAAATTTACATTGATAAAAATTTTGACGCTCTCGTGGTTAAAGATGTGGTGACAGGCCTTATTAAGAGTTTTTTCTTTGCTGCCACGGTTGCTTTTATTTCGTGTTTTAAAGGTTTGAGGGTAAGGGGCGGTGCCGAAGCGGTTGGTAAAGCGACGACGGACGCCGTTGTTATTTCAATTGTTATGATTGTGGTAGCAGACTGTTTGTTTACTGCTATCTTTTATTACGTATTTCCGTAGAGATGAGTAACAAAGAGCATTCCACCGCACGTAGGTCACACTTAAGTGTGATCTACAAGGGGACAAAAAAGAGATGAGTGACAAAAAAATTGTAATCAAAGTTCGGGATTTAGTTCAGGAATTTGATGGCCGCCGTGTTTTAGACGGTATTAATCTTGACGTTTATGAAGGTGAGACCCTGGTAGTAATGGGCGGGTCAGGATGCGGAAAATCAACATTCTTAAGAGCAGCCGTAGGTCTTTATAAACCCACCGGCGGAACCATTGAGTATGAAGGTAAAAATATAATAGGACTTCCTGAAGAGGAATTGAAAGAAATTAAGAAAAAATTCGGCATTCTTTTTCAAAGCGGCGCTCTTTTTAATTCGATGACGGTTGGCGAAAATATAGCCGTTCCCCTCAAAGAACATACAGAGCTGGCTCAAAAAATTGTTGATATCATTATTAAAGTAAAATTAGAACTTGTTGGTCTTACAGGCTTCGAACATCTGCTTCCTTCACAAATCTCGGGTGGAATGAAAAAACGGGTTGGCTTGGCCCGCGCTATTGCGCTTGACCCAAGAATTATATTTTATGATGAGCCGGGCGCCGGGTTAGACCCGATAACAGCCAGCGTGATTGATAAACTTATTATGGATCTCACCAAAAAACTTGGCATTACTTCCGTAGTGGTAACCCATGAGATGAAAAGCGCTTTTCGAATCGCAAATCGCATGATCATGCTTCATCAGGGTAAAATTATTGCCGAAGGCACTCCTGATGAAATCAAGAATTCTAAGAATCCATTTGTTCAGCAATTTATTACAGGCTCTTTTGATGGGCCGATACCCTTAAAACGATCAAGTGAGGAATATCAGAAGAGCTTATTAGGTTAATTAAGTGACAGATTTAAAATGAAAAGTTATTATTCTGTTTTATAAATGAAAAAGAGGTGGATATGAGTAAGTATTCAAAAGATGAAGTCAAAACAGGCTTGTTTGTATTAGCGGCCGTTATTGTGTTTTTCTTTCTGCTTTTTATGATAGGGGCGTTTAGAACAACTCACGGAACATATCCCGTAAAAATTTTATTTAATTTTATTTCAGGTCTAGAATCTGGAGCACCCGTCCGTTTTGGAGGGGCTGAGGTTGGTAAAGTTGAAAAAGTTGAGATTCTGCCCAGTCACGAAAAAGCCAATATTCAAGTAACTGTCTCTGTAGGTAAAAATATTGTTCTTCACGAAGATTCCGAAGTGTATATCGATACTCTCGGTCTCATGGGGGAGAAATATGTTGAAGTCACTCCGGGAACTATTGACTCTGGGATTTTAGAACCGGGCGCCACCTTAAAAGGACAAGATCCACTCGCCATGCACACGCTCTACAAAAAAGGTATGGGCATTGCTAAAAAGTTGGATTCTACCTTGGTTGAGCTGGAAAGTTTGCTTGAAAATTCAAATGAGATGATAAAGGAGAATCGTTCCGCCATTAAAGGAATCATTAATAACATTGAGCACGTTAGTGTTGATGCAAAGTCTTTGGCGGGAGACCTAAAAGCAAATCCTTGGAAACTCTTCTGGAAAACAAAGGAAAAGGATCCAAACGCGAAAACCGAAAAAAAAGAGCGGAAAAAATTTCTCGGGATTTTTTAAGAGCTCGAAAGGCATTTTGAGCCATTGAAAATCAAATTTTTATCTTTTCTTAAGAAAAAATCTTCTTCCAACCTAAAAGGTATTAATGCTCCCACTCTTAGTTTGGGAGCGGGTGCTGTCGTCAGCATTATCGTAGCCATTCTTTATCTTTTGGGTGTTTTTGGAGGGCTCGAGTCGCGAACTCTGGATTTTTGGATGAGGCTTCGCGGCCCCTTAAAAACAACTCCCGCTGTTCAAATTATCGGAGTTGATGATATTAGCTTGGGTGCTTTTGGCCGTTGGCCGTGGCCTCGTTCGTATCATGCCACACTTTTAGATATTCTCGCAGAACACAAACCCAAAACCGTTGTATTTGATGTTATCTTTGCCGAACCCACGGAAGATGGCTTTGAAGAAGATGAGGCTTTTACAAAATCAATACAAAAATCGGGTAATATTGTTTTAGGCTCTTTTGTTAATCCGGTTAAGAAAAAAGGAGAGTATCGACAGGTAGCTGTAAGCAATGAATTGAAACAATCTTTAATGAAAGACGCCATTATACCTGCCGGTAAAAGCCGTAAGTGGTTTAAAGGAACTGACCCTACTTTACCGGTAAAAGATTTTCATGAAGCAGCGCTCGGCGGTGGTTTTGTGAATGCTGTTGCTGACCTCGATGGAAAGATTCGAAGGATTCCCTTGGTGGTTGATTTTAACGGGGAGCTGTACCCCTCACTTTCGATGAGAGCATTGATGGCTTATTGGGGTATAGCCAAAGAAGATATTGAATTTGAACCGGGTAAATGGATCAGTCTAAAAAAGAGCGATGGAAGTTTTTATAGAATTCCCATTGATCAGGATGGATTTACGCGGGTTAACTATCCCGGCAGTTTTAGCGTATTTCCCGGCTATTCTTTTGCTCAATTAATGGCTGCCTACTATGACGAAGAAAATCCGGAAGCTAAAGATATTTTTAAAACGTTTCGCGACTCAATTGTGCTGGTGGGAATTACAGCTACCGGCTCAACCGATTTAATATCAACACCTTTCAAGGCACTTGAACCCGGCATTGTAATGCACGCTGCCATTTTAAATAATCTTATCCAAGGTAAATTCATTCAAACTTTACCTGTCTGGATCATCATTGTCCTTTTCCTTTTGATAGGCGTATTACTGGCTCATGTTATCCCGCGGGTATCTCCAGTATCCGCCCTTTTAATTGTATTGGCTGGATTTATTTTTTATCCAGTTATTAATTATTTTCTTTTTGTTGGTTTAGACTGGTGGCTCCCGGTTATTTCAGTGCTGTGTATTTTAATTGCAACTTACTTATTAGTTGTCCTCATCCAGTTTCTGGCGGAAAGGCTCGAAAAACAAATCTTGCAGCAGGAACTTTCTATCGCTGAAAGAATTCAAATGAGCTTTCTTCCCAAGAAACTCCCCTGTGCCGAGGGAGTTACCTTTGCGGCCGATACGGCTATGGCGAAACTTGTGGGAGGGGATTTGTATGATTTTATAACATTTGAAGATGAGACGATAGGCGTTGCCATAGGGGATGTCTCAGGAAAAGGTGTGCCGGCCTCTCTTTATATGGCAAAAACCATCAGCGATTTCAGAACTATCGCCCGCACCTTAAAAGACCCGGCAAAAGTTTTGACCGAATTAAATTCAACTCTTGTCCAAGAGGGCGCCATGGGTATGTTCGTTACATTTTTTTATTTCCTTTTAGATTTAAAAAAAGGCCTCTGCCAGTATTCAAGCGCCGGGCACCATCCTCTTATGAGATGGGACCATAAGAATGGAGAGATTGTTGAATACAATACAAAAAAGGGCCGGCCCTTAGGCATTTTACCTTTTAAAGATTTGGATGAGGGAGTTATCCAAGTAGGAGACGGTGATTTGTTGGTTCTTTACACCGACGGGATTGATGAGGCAATGAATACAGCCCGGCAAACTTTTGGGAAAGAAAGAATCAAAGAAATTGTTAAGACGCATTCCTGCAACCCTCCTAAAGAATTAATCCAAATTCTCCATTCAAAAATAAAAGATTTTATCGGTAAAGCTCCGCAGCACGATGATATGACTTTAATTGTTGCCCGCATTCATAAAAAGAGCGCTAATACTTGAAAAGCTTATAAGATTACGTGACAATAGAACATAAGAGATATCCTTAAAAAGGAGGAAAAGCTTAATGAAGCTAAAGAATGTTTTTTTAGTAAGTTTAATGATTGTTTTTTCAGGATTAATTATTTCCAATGTTTATGCGAAGCCTCAAACCGTCACTTTGGTAAAAGTCAAAGGGATTGTTGAGATTATTCCTCAAGGGATGAAAGAAGGTTCCGTAGGTGTTGCCGGAATGAAGCTCAAAGAGGGAGATACAGTTAAGACATACGATAAAAGTCAGGCTGAAATTGCTTTTGGAGACACCGGAACTCTTTACGTTAAATCCGAATCTAGTTTGACCATCAACCAAGCCGACGTAAAAGGAGAGGAGACGAAAACAGTCACTACTCTTCAGAATGGAAAGCTGAAGGCCAAGGTAAAAAAACTATCCAAGAACTCCAGATTTGAGACCCGAACACCCGTAGCGGTTGCCGCGGTGCGGGGTACGATTTATGAAATGTATGTGGGGGACGATGGCGAAGCGATTATTCGCGTTTTGGAAGGTTCGATACGATTGACCAACAAATTCGGCGATGTGGTTACGATTGAACCGGGGCAATTTGTAAAAGTTGACGCTAACGGGAAAATGGATGAGCCGGAAGCTGATACCAAAATGGATGTAAAAGACCTTGAAAAAGTTGAAGAAAAAGAGCTGAAAGAGGAAGTTGATTCGAGGAATTTGCAGGTCGAAGAGATTGAAGCGAGCCCCTCAGGCTCAACCAGCTAAAAGCCAGTAAATAGTAAATAGTGGTTAGTGAATAGTTTTGCTAACCACTAACCACTTGTCTAACAATCTTTAATACTTTCCCAAAAACATAAGGATTGGCGGCGATTGTGTCTTTCCTATAAATCGAGTGTTTTTCACCTTCAAAATTACTTAGGCGACCGCCAGCCTCTTTAACAATAAGAGCGCCTGCTGCGATATCCCAAGGGTTTAACTGAGGTTCAAAATAAATATCAAACCGACCGCAGGCCACATAACAAAGATCTAGAGCGGCTGAACCAAAGCGCCTGATACCTTGGGTTTTTTTGAGAAAAACTTTTAAGAATTTTAAATAATAATCAGGTCTTTCAGTCCTATCATAAGGAAAGCCCGTCGCGACCAAAGAATGCTTGATAGTTTTTGTTTTTGATACATGAATTCGTTTTTTATTGCACCAAGCGCCTTTATTTTTCTCAGCAAAAAACAGTTCTTCGCGAAAGGGATCATAAATTCCGCCTATTTTAACGTCACCCTCATATTCATACGCGATTGAAACACAGGCTTGAGGCAGGTTGTGGGCAAAATTAGTGGTTCCATCTAAAGGGTCAATAATCCATTTGTGAGAACCCGCTTTTTTTTCCAGACCCGATTCTTCAGCGAGTATCGAGTGTGCCGGAAACTTCTTTTTAATAATTTTTAGAACAGCCCGCTCAGCTTTCATGTCTGTTTGAGTTACAAGACTGATGGGTGTTTTGAAAGAAATTTTCTTTTTTTGAAGAGACCCTTTTTTGAGTTCTTTGCCGGCAGCTAAAAGTGCCCCATGAAGCGTATTACGAATTATCGTCATTAAAATCTTCTCATTTCCTTTAGAATTCTTTTAAAGTCAAAAAACATCTGTTATGATTCCGACTCTATAGGACGCATTGTCTTGATTTTTGTTTAATTGTCAAATTAGGATATTTTAAAGAGGGAGAGCGCGTGAATCCAAAAACTTATAACGCAACTTTTATTACCGGGGATGGAACCGGTCCCGAAATCGCCGAGGTCACACAGAAGTGTCTGGATGCGACAGGAGTTCAATTTAATTGGGATATTCAAACGGCGGGCATTGATATTATGGAAGCCGAAGGCACTCCGCTTCCGGATCGGGTCCTGGAATCAATCCGAAAAAGCCATGTAGCGATTAAAGCTCCTATTACAACGCCCATTGGAAAAGGTTTTAGATCGGTGAATGTGGCTTTAAGAAAAGAGCTGGATTTATACGCTTGCCTCAGACCTTGTAAAAGTTATCCGGGAGTAAGATCTCATTATGAAGGCATCGATTTGGTAGTGGTCCGGGAAAACACCGAAGATTTGTATGCCGGGGTTGAATTTAAAAAAGATGCCCAGGAAACCAAAGAAATTATTGCTGAAATTGATAAGCGTTCTAAAAGTAAAAAATTACGGCCCGATTCAGGTATTAGCATCAAACCTATTTCTGTTTCCGGTACTGAGCGCATTGTTAAATTCGCGTTTGATTATGCCCAGAAAAATAACCGTAAGAAAGTAACGGCTGTTACCAAAGCTAATATTATGAAGCATACGGACGGCCTTTTTTATGATGTGGCAAGAGAAGTCGCCAAGAAATATACCGATATCGAATATAGCGAAGTGCTCGTTGACAATATGTGCATGCAGCTCGTTCAAAAGCCGGAACTTTATGATGTGCTTGTGCTGCCTAATCTTTACGGAGATATCATTTCAGATCTTTGTGCGGGGCTAGTCGGCGGTTTAGGAGTTGCTCCGGGAGGGAACATTGGTGATAAAGGCGCTGTTTTTGAAGCAACTCATGGTTCGGCTCCAAAATATAAAGGTCTTAACAAAGTGAATCCGACAGCCTTAATCCTTTCGGGAGTTATGATGCTGAGGTATCTCGGAGAAATGCAAGCAGCCGAGAGGCTCGAGAGTTCAGTGGCGGAAGTTATTAAAGAAGGCATCAATGTCACTTACGATTTAAGACCCGACCGCGGAGCGGATGGTAAGGCCGTGGGAACCCGAGAAATGGGTGAGGCGATTATAAAAAAGCTTAGAGCCTAGAGCTAAGAGCTGAGAGAGGAGAGACGGATGGGTAAGGGATTTCCAAAAGTAACAGTAGTTGGAGCTGGGTTTGTGGGCGCTACGACTGCTCAGCGGATTGTTGAAAAAGATTTGGCAAATGTTGTCTTGGTTGATGTGGTCGAGGGACTTCCTCAGGGAAAAGCGCTTGATATTATGGAATCGGCTTCTATTTTAGGTTTTGATGCCGAGATTACCGGGACTAATAATTACGAAGATACCGCAAATTCTGATTTGGTGATCGTTACAGCAGGTCTTGCAAGAAAACCTGGTATGAGCCGTGACGACCTTTTGATTAAGAATGCCGAGATCATAACCGGTATCACCAAAGAAGCGGCCAGGGTTTCTCCCGATGCAATCCTTTTAATGGTTACAAATCCATTAGATGTCATGACCTATTTGGCTTGGAAAATTTCAGGCTTTGACTCAAGGCGTGTTTTGGGGATGGCTGGAGTTCTGGATTCAGCCCGCTACAACGCCTTTATCGGTATGGAACTAGACGTTTCACAGAAAGATATTCGAGCCATGGTTTTAGGAGGACACGGAGATTCGATGGTGCCGGTACCGAACCTTTCAACAGTTAACGGTATCTCGATTACAGAATTGATCAGCAAAGAAAACATTGCTAGCTTGAATGATAGAACTCGTAACGGCGGAGCTGAAATTGTCAAATTACTTAAGACGGGAAGCGCTTACTACGCCCCTTCGGCAGCGTGTTTTGCTATGACTGAAGCTATTCTCCGGGACACCGGAAGACTTCTCCCGAGCTGCGTGTATTTAGACGGACAGTATGGGATCAAGGGTATTTATGGCGGTGTGCCGGCTCGTCTTGGTGCCGAAGGTGTAAAAGAGATTATCGAAATCAAATTAAGCGGAGATGAATCAAAGGCGCTGAAAAAATCCTGCCAGGACGTTGAGACCAATATCAAAAAAATCTTATCAGGATCTTGAATATAATCCTGGCCAAAATCGTCAAAGATATAGAGCTATAGTCAAATAGGAAGTGCAACCCAAAAGGATAAAAGTTATAATCAGAGGTTCGGTTCTAAAAATCCAGCTCTAAAAAGAGCTATTAAGGTGAAGAAACAGTTATGAAACATTTCCATCAAATCATTTTATTAGTTTTAGTAAGTTTACTTCTAATTCCGCAAATTGCCGGAGCCAAAGAATCGACACCGGGTGACGCACCTGAGCTTGTTATTGCTGATTTTGATTCGGGAAAAAAACCCAATAATGTTGGCGGTGACTTTGGATCTTGGAATTACGCTCCTCGGGATGAAACTCAAGGATGTTGGGACTGGTTTGAACCTACCAATTTCAATGACGTTGAAGGCTATAGCGTGATTATGGAGTATGACGTTAAATCTCCTAATCCCGCGTTTTGCGGTTTATGGATGAAGCTTAAAAATGTAGATGTTTCACCCTATGATGTTTTAAGCCTGTGGCTTAAAGGCGACGAAAAAACAGGATTTACAACGCGTTTCAAGATAGAAATGAGAAATAAACGCGGGAAACGTGCCGTTTATACCGTTAGCGGAGTTGATAATACCTGGCAGAATTTCAAAATTCCTTTTAAGAAAACTCGGGCTATTAATGATTGGAGTCAGATACAAGAAATGACTGTTGTATTTGATGATATTATGGCGACTAAAAAAGTGGGGCAGATTCTTTTAGATCAAATTAGTTTCAGGAAATATACCCCCGAAGAATTAAAGGCCCAAAAAGAAGCGCTAGCCAAGAACGCTGCCGCATAAATGAAACTTAAGGTTCTCGCTGTCAGCCTTTTGGCTGTAGCGAATTTAGTTTTTCTCTCAAGTGATATCGAGGCCGGCCAAGCGCCTCAAAAACTTAAAGAGACGCGTTACCAGCCGAGAGTTTTAAAACAGCCGACGCATCAAAACCGGGTTCTTCTCGTCGACAATTTTAATTATCCCAATATGATGAATTTGCTCGGAGGAGAAACCCAGGGCGATGAAGAAGAGCCGGGCGGACTCATTCCTTCCTACACACCCAGTGGCCGTTTAACGATGGGGGAAGCCGGACATTCTCTAAAAATGGATTACAACGTGGCGATACCCATGGCTATTGCCTATTATTGGACACGTCTTGGCCCTGTGGATTCGGAGGTTGTGGGAGCAACTTTTCCGATTGATCTAGAAGGTTTCAACTATCTTTCTTTTTGGATAAAAACCGACCGAGAATATCCTCGTTTTGCCATCGAATTTCACCAGGATGTCAATAATGACCATATCTTCACTCTTGGAAAGGATACCAATAATAAGATTGCTGTTTCCAGCTTTATTCTCTCGCCGGCCGAAAAAATCGCGGGAGGCGCTGCTGAAGTTATCGTTGATGTTAAGGATAAAAGAATTTTAGTTGAGAGTCGTAAAAAGAAGAAACCTAAAGTTGAAGAAGAGCTAAAACCGCAAGAGGAGGAGAAGGAAGAAGATGTTATTGAGACAGCGTCATTGAGCGAAACGCCCGATGAGGCGGGAGAAATGATAGAGGTAATGTCTCCGCCAATTCTTCCAGGAGGAGAGGTTCTAAAAGAAGAAAAAACACAAACCACAGAGCGCAAAACACAAGAAGTAGCTGCAAAAGAACCGGAGATTCAAGAAGTTAAAGAGCTGGAGGAGAAGAAGGAAGAAACTGCGAAAGAGGCAGAGCCGGAGAAAATGGAAGAGAAGCAAGAAAAAGCAGACGCCGAGCCAAAAAAAGAAGAAAAGCCGGAAGATATAAGCGGCAAGGTTAAAGAAGAAGAGAAAACGGTTGAAGCGATGAAGAGACAAAAACCTAGCTCATTGTTGCGGCTGAAGAAATATAAGCGACGCTCCAGAAAAAGAGTCACTTTCTTTCACACCGAAGGTCCGGCTACTTCGCCCGAAAAGGAAGTTAGCAGAAGGGAACTTGAAGTATCCAGACGAAAAGCGCCCAAAAAGAGAGCGGTGGAGATTGAAGTAGGCAGCACGGTTGTTTCGAGGGCTGTTGTTACAACTGTTTTGGGAAAAGGAACTTCAATTCAGGCGCCTACTCAAATTAGAGCTATGCGTAAAAAAGATTTGTCCTGGCGAAAAGTAGTGGTGCCTTTAAGCCGATTTCGCGGCATTACGGATTGGTCCAAAATTTTAGAAATGATTTTTCTTTTTAGTGATCAATTAGCTTCTGATCAGGGCATTATCTATGTTGACGATATTCTTTTTGGAACGAACTATATGCATCCGAAACCTGAAAAAGTACGTGCACCAAAAATAGAATTTTTAAAATTTGCTAAACTCAAGGAAAACATTTCTCCCGCGGTTATACGGGGCATTCAGATGGCAAGCCGTAAGGAGGAAAACCAGGCTGTCCACAAAGTATCCGAGGAAGCTCTCATGGCGCGGGATGTGAGCGGAGATCTCCTTAAAGCTCAACTTAATTCAAGAGAGAAAATAATAAACTTTTTTAAAACAGAAGACGCTGAGAATTTTATTGATGGAGCGCGTCTCCCCAACACTTTTTTGCTCTATTTTAAGACAAGTGTTACTGACCCCACCTTAGAAACAATTCGTGTTGAAACAAGCCAGGACGAGGGGGTAACGTGGAGTATTATTTCAAACCTTTATTCTCACCAAGAGGATGGGGTCTATATCTTTCCGTGGAGGCTTCCATCAACCGGGGCGGGTGAATCAATCTTATTTCGCTTAAATGCCGCTGATATTTGGGGGAGGGCGGCTGTTATGGGAGAACCTATTAAGTTTCAAGTTGGAGGTGCCAGTGAGTAGTAATTTAGATCATGCTTACGATGAATATTTAGCCACTAATGATAAAGCGGCCGTTAAGGCGTTAGGCAATTTTGCCAAGGAACTTCACAACTCTGATATTAGATTCGGCCGTTCTACCTTGCCCACCTATTTTAAACCGCATTTTTTGAAAGAAAAGCAGGAGCGTTTAATTAAACACGCGACCGGCGGTATGGTTAAGATCATGAATAAGGTAATTGATCTTTATATCAATGAGCCTCATCTAAGAAAACAATTTGAAATTGATCCTGAAATTGAACAGTGGCTTTTAATGGACCCCGGCTACAAGCAATCTGTGGTATTTTCAAGAATTGACGGTTTTATTGAGGGTGAGGCTTTAAAATTCGTAGAGTTTAACACCGACTCTCCGGCGGGTGCCGCCTACGCGGATACGATTGGCGGATTGATTACTTCGCAAGAGGAAACACAGCCTTTTTTTAAAGATCACCATCTCAAATGGGATCACCGGGTGAAAAAAATCCTAGAGGGATTGCTGCATGCCTATGAAGAGTTTGGAGGTAGTGAGAAACCGCAAATCGGAATTATTGATTGGCGGACCGTAAGAACCCACCCCGAGTTTCAAATTATTAAAACCTATTTTGAAGAAAAAGGTTACAAAACGACCGTTGCGGACCCTAGAGAATTAAATTTTAAGCACGGGAAGCTTTATCATGAAAATTTCCGCATCGACCTTGTTTATCGAAGAGCTATTTTTAATGAATTGATGGCCAAGATGGACGAAGTGGAAGATTTTCTAAAAGCCTACAAAGAACGTGCGGTATGTGTTGTGAATCCGTTCCGTTCTAAAATTGCGGGCACAAAGGCAATTCTTTGTTTTTTATCAAATCCTGCTTATGAACGGTTTTTTACTCCAAAAGAAAATGAGCTCAAACGGGAATTTATTCCGTGGACACGTCAGCTGATGGATGCTGAGCGTTTTTACGGAGAGAAAAAGGTCTTTTTAATTGATTTTTTGAAGGATGAAAAAGATTTTCTTGTCTTAAAACCCGGTGATAGTTATGACGCTAAAGATGTTTTTGTCGGACGTGAAACGAGGGAAGAAGACTGGAATTACGCCTTGGATAAGGCCTTGAAAGAAAATTGGGTATTTCAAGAGTTTATTAATGTTCCTATTATGAGTGTCCCGGAAGTCGTCAATGAACGGCTTGATTTTATCTATAAAAAAGTAAGTATCGGTCTTTATACAAGCGGCGGAAAATATTCGGGCGCCATGTCGAGACTTTGCGATGATGCAATCATTAGCGTTGCTCACGGGGCCAGTCTTATTCCGTGTGTGGTAGTGGAAGAAGAGAGGTAGTGCGCGTCTGTGAATCCAAGAGTTTTCTCGCTAGACGAAGCTAATCAGCTGATCCCTAAATTAAGGGAACTTACTCTAAAAATTCAGCATAAAAAAGAATTGATGCAAAAAAAACACGATCAATTGCTGATTTTAGATCTTTTGGCAGGAGATAAAATTAACGAACACGGTTCCCAAGATAACAAGGAATATCTTTCAAAGAGTGCTGAGCTGGAGTCGCTGATTTTGTCGTTCGAAGAAGATGTTTCGGTGATCAACAGATGCGGCTGCTACCTTAGAGATATTGACCGGTGTTCAATTGATTTTTTTTCAATACGAAAAAACGAATTAGTTTACCTTAACTGGCAGATGGGAGAGGAAGAGATTCGTTATTATCATGACGTTGACACGCATTACAGTGATCGGAAAACATTCGGTGAAAAGTAAAAAAACCTAAAAAAATTGTTTCGATTTTTCAAAAATCTTTTATCATTTTACTAATTTTTAACAACATCTAAAAAGTGAAAAAAGAACAATGAATTTAGTTCCTAAAAAAATTTTTCTGACAAAAGGTGTCGGAATTGACCGGCACAAGCTTAATAGCCTTGAGCTGGCACTTCGCCACGCGCAAATCGCCTGTTATAACATTGTGCGGGTTTCGAGCATTTTACCCCCTCATTGTAATCGGGTTACTCTTGGTAAAGGACTCAAGTATTTGAAGCCGGGGCAGATCGTTTTTGCGGTCATGGCTGAGTCATCCACAAACGAACCAAACCGTTTGGTAGCAGCCAGCGTAGGGGTCGCAATACCCGCCAACCGCAGTCAATATGGCTACCTTTCAGAACATCATTCATCCGGTCAAACGCAAGGAAAAGCTGGGGATTATGCCGAAGATATGGCAGCGGGCATGCTTGCTACGACGCTGGGCGTAAAATTTGATCCCGAGGCCAGTTATGACGAAAAAAAAGAAATTTGGAAAATTAGCGATTCAATCGTCAGAACATCGGAAATGACCCAGTCAGCCGAAGGAAATAAAAATGGTCTTTGGACTACTGTTGTTGCCGCCGCCGTTTTTTGCGACTACTAGCCCTAGCTTCTAACCACTATCAACTAACCACTAGTTAGTTCACTGTTTCGATAATCACGCCATCCGGCATTTTATAATAAAACATTTTTTCGGGAGCGAAGGAATTAAGAGATAGCTGCTTGATCTTGATTTCGGTTGTTTGATTTTTATCAAATTGCTTAAATTTAATCTGTCTTGGAAACGAGAGGTACATCTCGTAGCGAAAATCGTTTCTTAGAAATTCTACCTTTGGAATTCCTTGTTTTGAATAATGAACTTCTTTTTCAACCATCGCGTTAGTTCGGTTGATCCAAAGCCGGCGCTTTAAGACTTTAAGCTCCTTGGATTGATCAAACACGGATAACAAATAATAAGGACTTTCAACTTCTCTCATTTCCGCAACCTCATTTTTTAAGAGAGGTTTTGACACAAAAGAGCCTTCCACTAATATAGGATCTAATTGCATTTCAAAGCCCCTTAAAAATTTTTCGTAAGAAACTTTTCCCGTATAAACTGTGTTGTAGCGAGGGACGTAAAACCAGAATTCGGGATAATTCATTGTGAGAGTGAAGAAATTAGGCACAAGCTCTTTGTAGCCCTGGACTACTAATCGCCCCGGTTTTTTGTAAGTTACGCGAGCCAGGCAATTTTGGTTCGGGCTCGCCTCGGGGCCTAAAAAAACAAGATCAGCAGTTAATTTTAAACTTCGAAATTCAGAATAATCTCTTCTGATCTTCTCCAAAATTTTTTCCTTGGATAAGACCAACAGCTTGCTTGATTTTACTGTTTTTTCAGTTCCTTCTTGAACGGAAACTGAAGAGTTTATTATGCCCAGGGGAAGGATATCTTCTTTAGATAGACAGCCAGCTTGAGACAAACAACCTACTCCTATTAGAATAATGAGTGTCAAATTAAACAAACGTTTCAACAGACCCCGCTCCTGTAGTTGATCGATTATATAACAGTTTTTACTCGTCAACATCACTTGTTGCATATTAATAAGTATTCTCTCTCTCATTTCGGGAGAGGCTTGCCCCGCACCCTTGTGGTATGGGGGTCGGGGTGAGGGCACAATGATACCTGTCCCCTAATAGGTGATAGTCACCCTTTAAACAATTACTGTTGTGAAAATGGGGGCACTTTAATTTTCAAGGCGTCCCTATTATCTTCATTATTTTGACTTTGAGAGAAGCTTAAGCTGTGCTACGATGTCCGGCTCTATGGCCACTTTGGACGATTATAAAAAGCTAGACTTAAGAGTTGCGGAAATTATAGAGGTTTTACCTCATCCGAGCGCCGATAGGCTCTATGTACTCAAGATTCGCGTGGGCGAAAAGGAGAAGCAAATTGTGGCCGGTATTAAAGAGTACTATAAGGAAGAAGACCTTAAGGGTAAAAAAATCGCTATTATTGATAATTTGGAACCGGTTGTGTTACGTGGCGTTGAGTCGGAAGGGATGCTTTTAGCAGCCAAGGATGATAAAACTTTAGGAGTTTTAACTTTAGATAAGGCAATTGATTCAGGATCGGCTATAAAATGACAAAGTCTAAGGAATCCGAAGCAAAAGAGTTAAAGAAGGCTATACAGCTTTTGCAGAGAACTCAAGACGAGCAGTATGAAAGTTTGAAAAATGAATTTTCAAACCGCGCGGAATCTCAATGCAACTTAATGAAATACTTGTTTCAAAAGTACCAAATTATGAAAGAAGTTTTAAAGGCTTTAACCGCTGAACTCGCGGTAGAGCCAAAACGTTTGGATGAGCTTTGGAAAGAGGCAAAAGAAAAATGTGCCTCAAGCTCAATAGAAGATGAAATGGTAGAAAACTACAGTGAGGAGCTAGGAAAAGACAATGGCTGAGATAGAACCGTTTCGAGCACTACGATTTGATAATTCTAAAGTTGATATGAGTAAAGTGACTTGTCCGCCTTACGATGTTATTTCGGATACCCAGCGTGATGAGCTTTACAGAAGAGATGCGAATAATTTTGTCCGCATCGAACACCCCCGGCCTGATAGGGAAGATCTTTCGGGTGAAGAGAAGTACGGGCGTGCTTCGACTAATATGCAGGAAATGATTTCAAAAGGCGTTTTGATTCAGGACGAAGAACCTGCTTTTTATTTGTATGAGCAAATTTTTCGTCATCCGGAGGCTAGAAAAAAATATTCACGGCTTGGCTTGTTTTGCCTTCTAAAACTCGATGATTCCGAAGAAGAAGGTACGGTGATCCCTCATGAGAAAACGCATCGCGCGGCGAAAGATGATCGATTTAAGCTTTTAAAAGAAACCCAAGCAAACACTTCGCCCATCTTTGGTCTTTATGAAGATTCTGAAAGTTTGATCAGTTCTATCTTTGATGATGAAGAGGGAACTGTTTTAACTGAATTTATGGACGAAAATGGGGACCGCCACCGCTTAATTCGCATTTCGAACAAAAAGACCGTGGAAGCAATTCAAAACATGCTCCAAGATAAAAAAATTACTATTGCCGATGGACATCACCGTTATGAAACCGCTTTAAATTATAAGCGGCACGCTGAGCGCCTTGGTAATAAAAAACCGGAAGATGATTATACTTTGGTTTGTTTATCAGAGTGGGATGAGCCTGGCCTTGTGATTTTGCCGATCCACCGGGTGATTCGTTCTTTTGGTAAGATGAGCCGCGTTGAGTTTTTGGTGCGCCTCAAAAGAGATTTTATTTTAAAAGAGATTTCTTTGCAGCATGTACCCCAGGTCGTTAAAGAGCTCGAACGGGATTTTGTAATCTATCTTGGTGGCAATTATGCCTACCACGCGATGTTAAAAGACCCCGAAATTTTAAAAACAGAGCTTCCCGAAGGAAAGCCCGAGGTTTGGTATGATTTAACTGTTACCTGGTTTGATCAATTGGTCTGCAAAAAGATCTTGGACCTTGCCGAGGAAAGAGACTTTGCTAAAACCGTGGGTTATAACTCTTCCTACAAAGGAGCGATGACTGAGGTGACAGCGGGCACTGCCCGTGCTGCTTTCCTGTTTTCGGCAACTCAAAAATCCGAAATGAGAGAAATTGTTGGCGCTGACGAGTTAATGCCTCAGAAATCAACTTTCTTTTATCCTAAACTTCTGACAGGGCTTGTTGCTTATCCTCATTTTGAACCAGCCGCCTTTGTTCGCACCCGGAAAGAAAAAGGTCGCGATACAAGACGGGGAGGAAGAAAGATTCAAATCGTTCCTACGGTGGCAGCCCAAATGAAAGCTGAAGGAGAGCGGAAAGAGGCTGAAGCGAGTGCCGCCAAGGCTCAGGCGGAGGAAGAGGTGAAGGCGAAAGAGGAAAATGCTGAGAGCCAAGAGGGAGAAAAACCACAAAACATAGAACACAAAGCGCAAGAAGAAAAGAAAGAGGAAGTAGAAGAAAAACAGGAAAAAAAGAAAGAGCCGGGAAAGAAAGAAGAAAAAACAGACGCCGAGCCAGGAAAAGAAATTTCAGAAACTTCTAGCAAAGAACAGAAAAAAGAATAGAATTCTACCCCTATGGAAACGAACATACCCAAAGGTCAAATGCCGGATTTTTCACGATACCAGAGATGGATCGTTCCGATCGTTGTTTTGGTCATTCTTTTAGCTTCTTTGGGCTCACTTTTTTATACGGTAGAACCCGATGAAGTTGGGGTGATCCAAAGATTTGGCAAATATGTTAAATCTACCTCGCCGGGCCTTCATATGAAATTACCTTTTGGTATTGAAACCGTCAAAAAAGTCCGCGTAACTCACGTATTTAAGGAAGAATTTGGATTTAAAACACTTAGATCAGGTGTTAGGACCAGCATGCAGCTCGATAGCCTTCAAAGACGCAGCCGCGGCGGCCGGAGCATGGGATTTACCGATGACCCTTTTTTGGCTGAGTCGCTTATGCTGACGGGTGACCTGAATAGTGCCGTGGTCGAATGGATCGTTCAATATAAGATCAGCGATCCTGTTAAATACCTTTTTAATATGCGTAATGTCGAAAATACCATCCGCAATATGTCAGAAGCTTTTATGCGCCAAGTTGTGGGTGATAACGATATCAACCAAGTTTTAACAGCAGGCCGTGAAGAAATTCGTCTTAAGGCTCAAGAAGAGCTGCAGACACTTTTAAACAAATTTGATATCGGCATCAAAATTGACCGCTTACTTCTTCAAAACGTTACCCCACCGGAGGAGGTAAAACCTTCTTTTAACGCGGTTAACGAGGCTAGACAGGAAAAAGAAAAACTAATTAACAATGCTTGGAAGATCTATAACGAAATCATTCCGAAGGCTAAAGGCCAGGCCTTACAAGTGGTTGAAGAAGCTAAGGGTTATTCGATTGAACGTGTTAATAATTCCAAGGGTGATGTCGCCAAATTTAATGCTGTTTTAAAAGAATACCAAAAAGCCAAAGATGTCACACGACGCAGACTTTATCTTGAGACAATGACAGAAGTACTGCCCGAGTTAGATAATCGAATTTTAGTAGATGAAAAAATGGAAAGTGTTTTACCCTTTTTAAATCTTCCTACTAAAAAGGTGAAAGAAAGAAAATGAGACCGCAAACAACTTTTATAGCGATACTTGTCGCAGCCGTGCTTTTAGTCGTAGGCAATGCTTTCTATATTATTCCTGAAGGCAAACAGGCGATTATTGTCCAGTTTGGTGAGCCCATGGGAGCGCCAAAAACAGAAGCCGGTCTTAATACAAAGATCCCTTTTATCCAACAAGTTCGTTATTTTGAAAAGCGTATCTTGCAGTGGAATGGATCTCCTAATGAGATTCCGACACGGGATAAAAAGTTTATTTGGGTCGATGCTGTTGCAAGGTGGAAAATTAAAGATTCGCTTAAATTCATGCAGGCGGTTGCCACCGAGTCATATGCCCGTTCCAGGCTCGATGATATTATTGATAACGCGGTTAGAGATACTGTCTCACGTTATCCTCTTGTGGAAGTTGTCAGAAATACCAATGATATTTTTAAAGAAAAGGGTATTTATGACACCGCGAAGGAAGGCGAGGATGATATTTCGATCGATCAGGATTTAACTCGTATTAAAGTGGGACAAGAAAAAATCCTTGGGATGATATTTGATCAAGCCAAGGGAGCAACCGAAACGCTTGGTATTGAGCTGATTGACGTTCGCTTTCGCCGTATCAATTATATTGATTCCGTAAGACAAAAAGTTTTTGAAAGAATGATCTCTGAGCGCGAAAGAGCCGCAGCTACGCTCCGCTCACAAGGACAAGGGGCAAAAGCCGAAATCGAAGGTCAAAGAGAAAAAGATCTAAAGCAGATCCGTTCAGAAGCTTACAAAAAGGCCCAGGAGATAAAAGGTAAGGCAGATGCAGAGGCAGCCGGTATTTATGCCGCTTCGTATAACCAGGATCCCGAATTTTATTCCTTATGGAAAAGTTTAGATTCTTATAGAGAAACTTTGCCCGGAAGCTCCACCGTTCTTCTTTCTACTGATAATGAATACTTCCAGTACCTTAAGTCGCAAAAAGAAGGTTTGGGAACCTAAAGCCGGCAACACTAAAGCTTCGGGCTTTATCGCTTCTTTTCTTTCCGAGCTCCCACAAGACTTAAAAGTTACAAGTCTTGATTGGACTGATCCCTCGTATCTATTTGAAAAACTATCTTCTAATAACCCTCTAATTTTTTTAGACGCCGCCTCCAGCCAAAAAGAGCTGCCCCGTTCTTTTATTGCCTGGGATCCTTATCTGTGGGTGCGCGGGAGACATGACGGGCTGCTTGTTAAAAGCGAAAGTCAAAAGAGGTGGCTTTTTTTAAAATCGGATAAACCTTATGAATTATTTCGAAATATTTTTCAGAAAATAAAAGTCCGAATGCCGCGTTGCGAGGCGCTCGGCTCATACGGAGTGTTTCAATATGAAGCAGGCGAGTATTTTGAAAAATTGCCTCCTTGTCTCGAAAAGGACCAGAATTATTTTGAATTTATTTTTCCGCGTCAGGTTCTTTGTTTTTACCACGCGGATCAAAAAATAAATTGGTATTCCTTAGGAGAAAATCAGCCTCAATTATCCGATTGGTTCTTTCGCGCCGGAAAGAGAGATAAAACGAGCAATGTGATTCAGTTAACTCCGCAATTCAGCAAAAAAAAATTTGAATCCATTGTAGAGAGGGCAAAAGAATATATCGCAAGCGGCGATATCTATCAGGCAAATTTATCTCAGGATTTCTCTTTCCGATTTAAAGGTGACCCCATTTTACTTTATGAGAAATTGCGGCGCCTTAACCCTTCGCCCTTTTCTTCATTTATGCGTCTTCATGATGCAGTTGTTATCAGCTCTTCTCCTGAATTATTAGTCAGAAAAAAAGGAGATAGCTGTTTCACAAGACCTATTGCGGGGACAAGACCTCGGGGAAACACGCTTAAAAAAACGAAAAAGCTTTCCAGGAACCTTCTTTTGAGCCCTAAGGAGCGGGCTGAACATTTAATGCTACTGGACTTGGAGCGGAACGATTTGGGACGTGTTTGCCGTTATGGGTCCGTTAAGGTTGAAGAACAAATGGTCTTGGAGCAGTATTCTCATGTAATTCATATCGTTTCACAAGTTATCGGAAAAATGCGGGCGGGAGAGGACGTTTTTGGTCTTATTAGAGCGCTTTTTCCTGGCGGAACAATTACTGGCTGTCCCAAGATTCGCTCAATGGAAATTATTCATGAGTTAGAATCGAAGCCCCGCGAATTTTATACGGGGTCACTGGGCTTTTTGAGTTTTTCAGGGGAGGCGGTATTCAATATTATCATTCGCACTATTGTGCTTAAAGGTAATCGGGGATCGCTTCGAGTCGGAGCCGGTATTGTAGCAGACTCGAACCCGTCGAGAGAATATTGGGAGACAATTCAAAAAGGAAAGGCGATGTTTAGCGCATTGGGCGTGGGAGCGCCCAAGCGCTAGTAATTAGTGGATAGTCGTTAGTGAATAGTGATAAGAAGTTAAAGTGTCTACGGCGTTTAACTGACCACTAGCCGCTATCAGCTAACCACTGGCAGTATGTGATTATGAAAAAAGGTAATTTAACAATTCCAATACAAAGCGCGCTTGAAGAAGAGGTGTCGGTATTTGAGACAATGAGAAGTTACAGCGGTACTATTATTGGTTTTGATGAACATATCGAACGTATTCAAGAATCCGCGAAAACAATTGGCCTACCCTTCAAACTTAAAGCTGCTGAACTCAAAAGTCAGATTAAAATGGAGCTTAAAAATTTTGGCGGAAGGAATGCTGTTATTCGGCCCACTGTTTTTAAATCGGGAATTAAATTTTTTATCTCCAAACCCCGCTTAATTGATCCGAAGTTTTACGAAAAGGGCGTTGAGGTGGCCACATCCGCCGCGAGACTTTCACCCGTGAACGCCGCACCCGTGGGCGCTAAATCTAATTTTTACGGACCGCAGGCTCTGAGCTACCTGACGCATCTTAGAAATTATTTTGAAATAATGTATTTAGATTCAGATGGTTTTGTGGGCGAGCTTCAAATTAATAATATTTTTCTTATTAAAAATAATATTTTAAAAACACCGCCCGCTGTTCACATCTTGAATGGAGTAACAAGACGGCTTGTGCTAAACTTGGCTGAACAAGTTCCAATAGAAGTGATGGAAACACCATTGACTCGACATGATTTTTATAATGCCGATGAATGCTTTTTAACAAATTCAATCGTAGAAATCATGCCGGTAATTAAAATTGACGGCCGCCTTATTGGATCCGGTAAGCCCGGTCAGTTAACAAAGCGTTTAAGAAAACACTATCAGGAAGTTATTCAAAGGAGTTCCGTATGAAAAATTTGATACCGATTAGACGAGCATTAGTAAGCGTTTCAGACAAAACAGGCTTGGTAGACTTTTCAAAAGTCTTAGCGTCATTTAAAACGCAGATTATTTCTACGGGCGGCACTTTAAAAGCCTTGAAAGAGGCGGGTTTGCCGGCGATTTCTATAACAGACGTCACCGGGTTTCCTGAGATTTTAGACGGTAGGGTCAAAACACTGCATCCTAAGATCCACGGCGGGCTTCTTTATCTGAGGGAAAATGAAAAACACAGCGATACCGTTAAGAAAGAGGGGATTGAGCCAATTGATTTGGTTTGCGTTAATCTCTATCCTTTCGAAAAAACAGTCGAGAAAGTTGGCGTGACCTTAGAGGAAGCGATCGAAAATATTGATATCGGAGGCCCCAGTATGCTGAGAAGTGGGGCAAAGAATTATCAGTCAGTCGTTGTCATCTCAGACCCCAGTGATTACGCTGAGCTAATCGAAGAGTTGAACCGAAACGAAGGAAAGATTTCGGTTGAAACCTCTAAAAAGCTTGCGGTTAAAGTGTTTGCCAAAACTCATCAGTATGATGGGGCGATTGCACGCTTCCTGAAAGACAAGCTTGCTGGGGAAAACCCGGAAGGTGCGCTCCCTGAGAGTTTCGCGTTCGGAATGAGAAAAAAAGCCGGTCTCAGATACGGCGAAAACCCTCATCAAGCCGCGTCTCTATATGAGCCTTGCGGAGGAGTGAAAGTTAAATTTGATCAGCTTCACGGCAAAGAACTCTCTTTTAATAATTTAATGGATTTGGACGCAGCCCTTGATATTTTAGATGAGTTTCGGGATTCGCCCACAGCTTGTGTGATTAAACATAATAATCCATGCGGCATCGGAAGTTCAGATAATCTTCCGGATGCCTTATCAAAAGCGATTGATTCTGATCCGCTTTCCTCGTTTGGGGGCATTGTGGGGCTGAACGGGATTTGCGATGAGAAAACTGTGAAAGTTTTAACAAGTAAACTCGGGTTTATCGAAATTGTCTTGGCACCTGATTTTACGAGCGAGGCTTTAGCAGAACTTCAAAAGAAAAAGAATTTAAGGATTTTAAAAATTAAAGAACCTAAAACTAGCTCCGGGCAAAATTACCAGTTTCGTTTTACTCGTCTCGGTGTTTTGGTTCAAGATCAAGACGCGCCCATTAGCCTCACTGTTAAAGATATTAAATCAGAATGGAAAGTTCCTACTAAAAAACAGCTGGAAGAGAAAGATTGGGAAGAGCTGCTTTTTGCGTGGAAATGTTCTAAGCTTGTGAAGTCAAATGCGATCGTTCTTACCAAAGATAAAGGTACCGTAGGTATCGGTGCGGGGCAAATGAGCCGGGTTGACTCGGTTAGAATCTCATGCGAAAAAGCAGGTGAGAAGACCAAAGGTTCTTTTATGGGAAGTGACGCCTTTTTTCCGATGCCGGACAACATTGAGCTTGCCGCTAAACATGGTATTAAGGCAATCGCCCAGCCAGGCGGTTCCATTAAAGACGAAGATGTTGTTAAAGCCTGCGATAAGCTTGGCATTGCGATGGTGTTTACAGGAAAAAGGCATTTTAGACATTAGTCAGTTAACCCCGCCTAACCTCCCCTTAAATTAAGGGGAGGGAATCTATAGACAATCTCCCCTCTTAGCTTAAGAGGGGCTGGGGGAGTTATTATGAATTACAAATCAGCCATTAAACTTCTAAATTCCTTCGATAATTTTGAAAAATTAAAAAATCCCTCTAAAAATCGTTTTTTAAATTTAGATCGAATTTGCTATGCCTTAAAAGTATTGGGCAGCCCCGAGAAACAATATCCTGCTATTTTGGTCGGTGGAACTAATGGAAAGGGATCAACCGCCTTTTATTTATCCGAAGTTTTAAAAGAATCCGGCTATAAAGTAGGGCTTTATACTTCACCTCACTTGGAGGATGTGAGAGAAAGAATGAGAGTCGGAAACCGGCCGATCTCAGAAAATAATTTCACTCGCTGGAGCGCTGAGCTTTCAAAAAAAATTACTCAAAACCCATTACCTCAGGAATTAGGCCGTCTTACCTATTTTGAATGGTTGACCCTAATAGCTTTTTCTTTTTTTAAAAGCCAAAAAGTTAATATCGCGATTCTTGAAGTTGGAATGGGGGGCCGGAGGGACGCGACTAATTGCGTGAGTCCACTGCTAACTTTATTAACACCTATTAGCTTGGATCACACCCGCGAACTTGGCGTTTCGCTTTCAAAAATTGCTAAAGAAAAATCTTACTTAATTCATCATAGGAGGCCTTTGCTTTTAGCTAAACAAGCGGTAAGTGCCAGAAAAGTTTTGCTGGCCCGGGCGCAAAAAGAGAAAGCCCCGGTTTATGAAGAGGGTAAGAGTTTTTTATGGGATTTCGAAGAATTTGAAGAAAAGGGAAAAGTTATTTTAAAATGGCTCTGGGAATCTAAAAATTTGAAAATTCAAAAAGAACTCCAAGGCAAACCAGCTTACTTGCTTCAAAATATATCTTTAGCCATAAAAGCCCTCGAACTTCTTAGGAATAAGTATAAGTTTAAAAAGATCTCTCTAAAAAAGGCAATTTCTGTTGTTGAAGAAAAAATTTGGGCAGGGAGATTTGAAATTGTCAGAAAAAAACCAGCTATTCTACTCGATGGGGTTCATAATCCGGCTAGTGCGGCGGCTTTTTCCCGTGCCGTTTTAAATCTGTATAAAAAGAAAAAAAGAATATTAATTTTCGGAGTATCTTCTGATAAAAATATGACCGATATTTTAAAGCAGCTTAAAAATATTGAGCCAAAACTTTTTATAGCGACCCGATTTAATAATCCACGAGCCGCCTCACTCGCTCAAATTTCAAAAATTGCTAAGCCAAAATTTGAAAAAATCCAACAAACCAAAATTTTGAAAGACGCGTTAAAGCTTGCCCTTAAAAGAGCTGTTAAAGACGATTTGATTATTATCTGCGGTTCTCTTTATTTGGTGGGGGAAGCCAGACGGCTTCTAAAGAAGCCGTCAGTGAATAGTGGTTAGTAGTTAGTGGATAGAATATGTATACTAGGGACCTATTACTAAATACTAATGACTAAATACTAACGACTAATTTATGCCGAAACTACATTTTGATGACACGATTACAGCTTTAGCGACTCCTCCAGGGGAAGGAGGTGTGGCAATTATTCGCCTGAGCGGTCCTGATTCTCTCTCTATTATTCAGAAGCTTTTTGTGTTTTCGGGCGGAGCCCCGGCAAGACCTTTAAACCCCCAGAGAGTGAATCATGGGTATCTCGTTTCATACAGTAAAGAAAAATTAGATGAGGTTCTTGTTACTTATTTTAAAAAACCCCACTCTTATACAGGAGAAGATGTTGTTGAAATAAGCTGTCACGGGGGAATGCGGGTTAGTAAAGCGCTTATCGAATTATTAATTCATGAAGGCGCTAGACTTGCCGAACCGGGTGAATTCACGCGGCGCGCTTTCCTAAATGGTAAGCTCGATTTGGTTCAAGCGGAGGCTGTTTTGGATGTTGTTAAGGCTAAAACAGACGCCTCACTGGAACAAGCCGAGAAACAATTACGAGGTGAACTCTCCAAGCTTTTTGGAGAGCTTCGGAGCGGATTGATTGATCTTAAGGCCGAAATAGAAGCGGCTATTGATTTTCCGGAAGATGATAAGGAGGTTTCCGAAAAACCAAATTATGAAAAAATTTTGGATGATTCTGCAGGAAAAATTGAATCCCTTCTTAAAACTCACGGGAAAGGAAGTTTTTTAAGAGACGGGCTTGTCATTGCCTTAACCGGAAAACCTAACACAGGTAAATCTTCACTTCTAAATAAATTGCTTCAAAAAGAAAGAGCCATTGTTACCGATATTCCCGGTACTACGAGGGATACTATCGAAGAGTGGGTTGAAATCGGCGGTTTTCCCGTCAAGCTGATTGATACAGCCGGTATTACCAAGACACGGGACCCCGTAGAGCGTATCGGGGTTGAAAGAACAAAAGAAGCCCTCAAAGAAGCTCATCTTGTACTAATCTTATTGGACGGCTCGGGCAGTTATGATTCTAAAGATGAGGCGCTTTTCCGAGAAATCCCAAATACTAAAGAAAAGATTATTTGTATCGCAAAATCGGATTTGCCCGAAAAGATTAAGCTGCCAAAAAAACTAATGCAGGATGATTCGCTTTTAAGAATTTCTTCGATTTCTGACCAAGGGCTGGACCAGTTAGAAAACCGCCTCCTCTCTTTCTTGGATGAAGGCCATATTCCAGGGGAAAGTTTATTAATTACAAATGCAAGGCATTCAGAATGTTTAAGACGAGCCTTACAGGCTATTAGAAAAGTGAAAAAGGGCCTTAAAGGGAACCTTTCATTAGAATTTGTAGCTGATGATTTAAAGCTGGCTCTGGATGCAATTGGTGAAGTGGTGGGAGAGGTTTATACGGAAGATTTATTGGGCGTTATTTTTAGCAAGTTTTGTATAGGGAAGTAATAGGGTCTTAGATCTAAGAACTAAGATCGAAGGGATCTCTCGGTTCTTAGTTCTCAGTTTCCAGCCCTTAGCGACGAAAGGAGCATATATGAGAATGAATCGTAAAAAAGCCGGCACACTTGCTTGGCTTTTAGGAATTTTTGGACTGTTGGGCATTGCGGGAATTTTATTTAATTTTCTTCCTTTCTGGTACGGCGTTTTTTTGGCTGTTTCTTGTTTCGGCTTATTAATCATTACGGTTGCCTGTATTTATTTTTACTGGAAATAGCGGTTTTTTACTTTTTTAGCGTTTCTCCAATGACAGCTTGGAATTTTAGCTGGTACAATATAGGTAAATAATTAGCAGAAAACCTATTTCTGCAGAAGAGGTGAACCGTGATGAATGACACCCCGAAAGACAGATCAATTAATCTCACTGAAAATACCGATCAAAAAAAGGAGCAAACCCGATTGACCAAGAAAAAAATATTAATTATCGAAGATGAAGATAGTACGAGTAAATTTCTTTCATTCCGTTTAGAAAAGTTAAATTTTGAGATCTTAACCGCTCAAGATGGACAGCGCGGGCTTAAACTTGCTGAGTCTGAAGCGCCGGACTTGATCATTCTGGATCTTATGCTGCCCAAGCTGCCGGGTGAAGAGATTTGCCGGTCGATAAAGGATAGTCATAATGAAAACCTGGCTGCTATCCCTATCATTGTTGTGACTGCCAAAGACTCCATTGTTGATAAAGTTTTTGGTAAAGCGGTTGGAGCCGATGCTTACATTACAAAACCTTTTAATTTTGAAGGGCTTCTAAAAGAAATAAACCGTTTTATTAGTTAGATTACTAATCAAAAAAAAGACTGGAATATCGGGATGTCTTCATCCTCTAATTTTCTAGAAAATCTTTATAAAACAGCACCTGTCGGTCTCTGTTATTTTGACCGGGAATTTCGTTTTGCTTACGTTAATGATTGGCTGCTGGATATACTTCAAAGGCCAGCTTCTGAAATTCTTGGAAAGAAATTTGCTGATTTGGTTCCTGAGATAGCGCACCAAATTGAACCACAGCTGCATGAAATGGTCGAAACGCGTAAACCCCTTCTCAATCTTGAAACTACAGGCTCTGTTCCCCCGGACATTCATAAAATCAGAACCTTTCTTGCGAACCACTACCCAATCTTTTCTAAGACGGGGGAATTTGAGGGTATTAGTGTGGTCGTTCAAGATGTAACCGAAAGAAAAAAGGCCGAAGAGGCTTACAAAAAGAGTGAAGAAAAGTTTCGAGCTCTAGCTGAGCAGTCTCCGAACATGATTTTTATTAATGCGAATGGGCGTGTTGTTTACGCCAATCAAAGATGTGAAGAAATTATCGGCTATTCCCATGAAGAATTTTATGCGCCTGATTTCAATTTTAAAACTTTGATTTCCTCTAGGCATTTGGAGAAAGTCGAAGCAAATTTTCGTAAGCACATGGAAGGCAGGGAAGTTGAGCCGTATGAATATGATATTGTCACCAAAGACGGAAAAATACTTCCTACCATCATAACTACTAAACTTATTAATTATGAAAAGGGAAAAGCGATTCTCGGTATCGTTACTGATATTACTGAATACAAAGCCGCTCAAGGAGCCGTTATCAAGGCTAAAGAGGAGTTAGAAGGTAAGGTTGAAGAGCGGACTAGTGACCTTGTTAAAACAAATCAGGAGCTTGAAGAAGCGCTTAAGCAAAGAAAGGAAGCTGAAGAGGCTTTAAGGGCTTCAGAAGAAAAATGACGATCGCTTGTTGATAATGCCCCCAGCACTATTATTCTTTCGGACCGCGAGGGGAAAATTCAATTTATAAACAAAACAGGCGCTCAGGGAGGGGATCCCGAGCGAGTGGTCGGCGCAAATATTTTTGATTACATCGCACCTTCTTTTCATAACACAGTTCGAAAAGCTATCGAAAAAACATTTCGAACGGGCCAGCCTGGATTTTATGAATGTCAGGGCACCACACCCAATGGTGAGACTTATTGGTATGAAACCCACATCGGCCCAATTAAGTCTGACCATGAAACCACCGCGGTAATTTTATTTGCTGTTAATACCACTGAGAGAAAACTGGTTGAAAAATATTTACGTGACCAAGATGAGCTGCTTAAAAATATTATTACTAACATCCCGGCTTATGTTTCTTGGAAAGACCGGGACGCTGTTTATTTAGGAAGTAATGAAACGTTTGCGAAAGCCGCTGGGTTTTCCGGTCCCAAAGAACTGGTGGGCAAGACCGACTATGATATGGCATGGGAAAAGGAGAAAGCTGATTTCTATAGAAAGTGCGACAAGGAAGTTATAGAGAGTAATCAGCCTATGCTCAATGTCGAAGAAACCCAGCATCGGGCTGACGGCTCGAAAATAGTTCTTTTAACAAATAGGGTTCCCTTAAGGGATATTAATGGGCAGGCGATTGGCGTACTGGGAATTAATTATGATATGACCGAGCGCAAGCGCGCGGAAGAAGCGTTGAAAGAATCTGAAGTAAAATACCGCACCCTGTTTGAGTCAGCCGCCGAGGGCATTATTTTAGCTAATATCAAAACTAAAAAATTTCATTTCGCTAATCCTGCTATTTGTAACCTCTTAGGATATACCCAGGAAGAACTTCTTGAGATGAGCGTTGAGAATATTCATCCAAAAGAATCTCTGGGTGAAGTGAGCGCCGCTTTTGAAGAGCAAGTGCGGCAAGGCGGGGGACTTGCCCTGGGCTTACCTTGCAAGAGGAAAGACGGATCGGTCATTTATGTAAATATTAACGCAGCCATGATGCGTATTGGCGACATTGATTTTATGGTGGGATTTTTTATGGATATTACCGAGAGTAGAAAAATTCAAGAGGCACTTCAAGAAAGCGAAGCCCAATTTAGGGCGCTTTTTGAAACCTCATCCGATGCCATTATGCTTCTTGATGAAAAGGCATTTTTTGACTGCAATGAAGCCACGCTAAAATTATTTGGCGTACCGACAAAAAAGGAATTTACAACCTTTCACCCTGCCGAATTGTCTCCTCCTTATCAGCCAAATGGTGTTGATTCAATGACGATGGCAAACCAAAGGATTAAAGAAGCTTACACAACCGGCAAAAATCAGTTTGAGTGGATGCATCGGAGAACTAACGGAGAAGATTTTCCGGCTGAGGTGTGGCTGAGTGTTTTGACGTTAAAGGGCAAAAAGGTGCTTCAAGCCACTGTGCGTGATATTTCTGAAAGAAAACACAGGGAAGCCCTGGAAGCTAAATCCGAATTTTTATCAATGGTATCCCATGAGCTTAAAACACCACTTCATTGTATTGCGGAGGGAATTAATATCGTTTTAGATGGTGCGGCAGGAAAAATTAATCGTGAGCAAAAAGAGATGCTTTCAACTTCTAAAAAAAGCGTCGATAGGTTGAGCCGCCTGATCACAAGCGCTCTCAGTTACCAGAGATTGGAAGCCGACTCAATCGCTTTAGAAGAAGGTCATTATAATGTGAATGAATTGATTACTGGTATTGGCACACTGCTTGACGCATTTGTTAGAGCCAGACGCATAAAATTTAAACTGAATTTAACCAAACCATTGCCGCGTGTTTGGTGTGACCGTGACAAAATTATTCAAGTGCTTTGGAACTTGATTGATAATGCCTTTAAACATACCCACAAGGGAACTGTTACTATCTCGACAGCGCTTGATAAAAGAAAAAATATGGTCAAGGTATCCGTTAAAGATACGGGTGTTGGAATTGAAAAATCGAGATTGGATAAACTTTTTAATGGCCTTAAGAATCATCGAAATAATCACCCAACCGGTGCGGCGGGCAGCGGTCTAGGGTTGATTATTTCAAAGCGGATTATAGAGCATCACGGCGGCACTATAACAGTTGAATCAAAGCGCCGGGCGGGAAGCATATTTTCTTTTATGCTGCCCATAAAAAAGACTAAGAAAAAGTTTGTAGAAAGGAGAAAGAAATGAAGAAATATTTAATAGTGGGACTAGTGCTTTTAATGAGCGCCTCTTTTGCCCTTGCGCCCCAGGCGGCTTTTGCTGATGGAGGCAAAGGTAGTGCGGGTCAGTGCGAAATGGCAAAGAAATTTTTTGGAAAAGTAAAAATGATTTACATGAACCAAAAAGAGCTTGATGTATCTGATAAGCAGATGGAGAAGATAAAAAAGCTTAAGATTGATACTAAAAAATATCTTATCGAACAGAATGCCAAGATAGATCTGTTAAAGGTTGATATTAAGGTTCATCTTTGGGAGCCGAAAGTTGATACCGGAAAAGTGAATAAGCTGGTTGATAAAAAATACGATCTTAAAAAGGATAAGGTTAAATATTTAGTTAAGTCTTACGCGAGCTTGAAAAAGATTCTCTCGGACGAGCAGATGGACAAGCTGAAAGATATTTATCTTGCTTCTAAAAAGGAGAAAAATAAACATAAAAAATGTCCGTTGTTGAGTTGGAAGAAATAAACAAGATCTAAAAGTAAAAAAAGCGGCAGGGGATAAAACCCCTCGCCGCTTTTTTATGTGTTTTGTGCTTTGTGTTTTATTTGTGTTTTGTTGTTTGTGCTTTGTGTTTTTGGTCTGCTCTAGAAGTAATCTGCCAAATTTTCAATTTTCCTTGCTTCTTCGACCTTCCCGCGTTTCTTGGCTCCTTCGGAATAAATAGCACATTTAATCCGCAGCTCTTCAATAGCCTGGGCGGCTTGTTTTTTGTTAAGAGGATGATTCATGAGAAGATTTTTGATTGATTGGATTCGATAGTAATCCATGGCTGAGTAAGCCTGGGAAAGTTGGTCAGAATGCCCTCCTCGTTTAATAATTAAAGGCTCCTTAATAAATTCAATCTTATATCTGTAACTAATCCGAAGCCATAAATCATAATCCTCACAAACAGGAAGTGTTTCATCAAAAGGACCGACTTTTTCTAGAAGAGCCCGGCTCATAATAGTAGCCGAGGGACTTACGACGCAAAGCTCTAAGCACCGCTCAAAAATATCACCCCCTGATTTTTGATGCTTCTTCATTGGGTTGACGCGTTTTCCATCCCGAATCCACATCTCTTCGGTTTGGCAGATTTGGATATCCGGGTGTTCTTTGAGATAATTCATTTGCACTTCAAGTTTCTTCGGGTACCACAAATCATCAGAGTCCAGAAAAGCTATCCAAGGCGAGCTTGATTTTTCGATACCCCGGTTACGGGCATAGGAAACACCCCGGTTTTCTTCAAAAGTGAGGGAACGAAGATTGATTTTAGACTGGTAAATCTTTAAGATGTCGGGTGTTAAATCGTTTGAACCGTCATTAATGACAATGACTTCAAAGTCACGGTAAGTTTGCTTTTCAAGCGAATCTAGAGCTTCCCTTAGAAGGTGAGCTCGGTTATAAGTTGGAATAATAACGCTAACTTTGGGATTCATGGCGTTATGGTACCTAAGGGAGAAAAGAAGTGGAATCATTTTCGGAATTTAAAATCAAAGATTACTTAAGAGATCTCGCTTCAGCTAAGCCGTCTCCGGGCGGAGGTTCAGCGGCGGGTATCGTAACGGCTCTTGGATGCGGTCTTATCAGCAAGGTTGCCGTTATTAGCCAAGCTAAGAATGAAGAAAGTAATTTTGATAGCGAAATTCAAGAAGCCGAAACGCTGCAAAAAGCTTCTTTGAAGCTTTCGGACTTGGATGCCGAGGTTTATGCTGATGTGGTTAAGGCTTACAAAGTAAAAGCCACCACTGATGATGAAAAATCCAAAAGACGGGATGCTATCGATGAAGCTTTAAAAAAAGCCTTTGATGTTCCTTATCAACTTTTAGAAATAATTAAAAAGGGTGAGAGCTTACGGAAAAAACTTCTCAAGAAAACGAGCGGTGCTATCGCAAGCGATCTTGACGTAGCCGAGAACTTTTTTGGAGGTGCCCATAAAAGCACTCGGCATTTAGCGGAGGGAAACTTGGCCTGTATAAAAAACGAAACTATCAAAAACGAGTTAAAAAAGATGCTGGAGACGCTTTAATGGCAGTAGAATTATTAAAAGGTAAAGAGATCGCCCTTGTCTTAAAAGAAAAAATTAAAAAAGACGTCGAGGCAATAAAAAAAGAACATAATAAAGTTCCAACCTTGGTTGTCCTGAAGGCCAACACCGACCACGCTTCTGATATTTATCTTAAGAGTCAGCAAAAAACAGCAGACGAACTCGGAATTAATTATGAAGTGAGAGATTTTGACCCCAAAAAGGGTGTGAGCGCTTTTATAAAAGATATCAAAGAGCTTAATCAGGATGCTTCGGTTAATGGAATTATGATCCAACTGCCCTTGCCCGAAGGTTGGGACGCGGACCGGCTTCATGGAGTTTTGGATCCCAAAAAAGATGTTGAAGGCGTTTCACCCGAAAATTTAGGTCTTATTGTCTTAAAAAAAGAAGTGATTGTTCCTTGTACAGCTCAAGCTGTTATGGAAATCTTGCGCTTTTCCGCAGTGCCTCTTTATGGGGCTGAGGTGGTTATTGTTGGTTCCAGTTTTATTGTGGGAAGACCGGTCGCGATGCTTCTTATGAGAGAAAGATCAAGTGTGCATGTTTTAGGCTCTGCTTCTTCAAAAAATAACACATTAGAAGGGCATGTGAAGAATGCCGATATTGTTATTGCCTGTGCGGGACAGGCACATTTAATTAAAGGCGATTGGATAAAAAAAGATGCCGTCGTAATCGATGTAGGTATCAATAAATTAGATGGCAAGACCGTAGGAGACGTGGAATTTGAAACGGCAGAAAAACAAGCCTCTAAAATCACGCCGGTTCCTGGGGGCGTAGGACCTTTGACCGTAACCATTCTGATGCAGAACCTTATCCGTGCTTTCCGCTGGCAGACCGAAAAATAGGAAGTATCAGTTTGTGGGAGAGTAATTTTGCATAAAATTGTTTCTAAAAAAGAAATGGCAGGGGGTACTGTCTATGAATTTGTAGTCGAGGCCCCCAAAATTGCGGCTAAGGCAAAGCCGGGGCAATTTATTTTGTTGCGTGCCAATGAGGAAGGTGAACGGATCCCTTTAACAATCGCGGATCCTAATAAGGAACAGGGCACCATCGCTCTCATTTTTCAGGTAGTTGGTAAAACCACCGCTTTATTGAAGACTTTAAATGTGGGAGACGAGATTTTAGATGTGGTAGGCCCTCTAGGGAAACCAACTCATGTCGAAAAATTGGGCACTGTTATTTGTATAGGCGGTGGAACAGGCACAGCCGTTCTTTACCCAATCACAAAAGCCTTTAAAACAATCGGCAATAAGGTGATTTCTATTTTGGGCGCCAGGAATAAAGATCTGATTATTTTGGAAGATAAAATGAAAAGCGTAAGTGATCAGCTTGAAATTTCTACGGATGATGGTTCTAAGGGCGTCAAGGGTCTTGTAACGTATGTTTTGGAGAAAATTCTGGAAGAAGATAAGAAGGAAAAAAAAGTAAAGCTTATTATCGCGATCGGCCCCGTACCCATGATGAAATTTGTTTCAAAATTAACAAAAAAATACGACGTTAAGACATTGGTGAGTCTTAATCCGATTATGGTGGATGGCACTGGTATGTGCGGCGGTTGCCGGGTATCAGTGGGCGGGGAGACTAAATTTTGCTGCGTTGATGGGCCTGAGTTTGATGGACATCAAGTTGATTTTGATGAACTGACAATGCGGCTTCGCGCCTATTCAAACCACGAGCGGTGTGCTATGGATAAATGCAGACTGCAAAAAGAAGCGAACAAGCTGGAAGGTGATAGGTGATAGGTGGTAGGTGATAGCAAAAACCAAAAGGTTCCCCGGCAGGCGATGCCCCAGCAGGATCCGGAGGTACGAAAAAAAAATTTTAATGAAGTGCCTTTGGGGTACTCATCCGAAGCAGCCCAGCTTGAAGCGCACCGTTGTCTTCAGTGCAAAAAACCAAAATGTGTTTTAGGCTGTCCCGTTAGCATTGATATCCCCGGGTTCATTAAATGTATTGCCGAAGGAGATTTTGAGGGTTCAGCTAAAAAGCTTAAAGAAAAAACATGTCTACCTGCTGTTTGCGGAAGAGTCTGTCCTCAAGAAGATCAGTGTGAAAGCGCCTGTGTGGTCGGCATTAAAGATAAACCGGTCGCTATTGGTTATTTGGAACGATTCGCTTCGGATTGGGAACGGTTTCAAAAAAAGATCTTAATACCGAAAAAAAAGCCGGCCACAGGTAAAAAAATTGCTGTCGTCGGAAGTGGCCCCGCCGGAATCACAGTAGCCGGAGACCTTATTATTAAAGGGCATGATGTTACTATTTTTGAGGCCTTTCATAAGCCGGGCGGTGTTTTAATCTACGGTATCCCGGAATTTCGCTTACCCAAAGAAATTGTTGAAACTGAAATTGCATATCTAAAAAAAATAGGGGTCAAAATCGAATGCAATTCAGTTATTGGCCGAATTGAGTCAGTTGATGAATTGCTCAAAGAAGGTTTTGACGCGGTTTTTATAGGTGTGGGAGCAGGGCTCCCCATGTTTATGAGTGTTCCCGGCGAGAATCTTTGCGGAATTTATTCCGCTAATGAGTATTTAACACGTGCTAACCTGATGAAAGCCTATCTGTTCCCAAATTATGATACTCCGATAGCGAAGGGGAAAGACGTTTGCGTAATTGGGGCCGGTAATGTCGCAATTGATGCCGCGCGTACAGCACTTCGCTTGGGTGCTGAGCGGGTCCAAGTGGTTTACCGCCGTTCCCGCAAGGAAATGCCGGCTCGTGAGGAAGAAATTCATCATGCCGAAGAAGAGGGGATTTTGTTCCATGTTTTAACAAGTCCTACGCGCTTTATTGGCAGTGAATCAGGTTGGGTAACGGGTATGGAGTGTGTCAATATGCAGTTGGGAGATATCGATGAATCGGGCAGAGCCAGACCTGTTCCTATTAAAGGTTCGGAGCATGTTCTTAAATGTGATTTGGTTGTAGTTGCTATCGGCTCGAGTGCCAACCCTTTACTTACGGCAACAACCCCTGATTTAAACACCAATAAACGGGGTTATATTACGGCTGACCTAGAAACCGGAAAAACTTCGAAACAGGGAGTTTGGGCCGGTGGTGATATTGTAACGGGTGCCGCCACAGTAATTTTGGCCATGGGGGCAGGCCGTAAAGCTGCTGATTCGATACACGAGTATTTAACTTCATAAGAGCAGCAAAATTATCTGAAAAACTTTTGAATATTTTTACCACACCCCACGTCTAACCGTTAGAGGAGCCTATGAAAGATGAAGATCTCGGCTTAGTCAATAAGGCTAAGGCGGGCGAGAAAAAGGCATTCTCAGAATTGATAAAGCGGTATTACGAAATGGTATATGCGGTCAGTTTTGGTGTTATAAACAATAGAGAAGAAGCTCAGGATATAACTCAAGAGATTTTCATAAAACTTCCGGACCGGCTCCAAAGGTTTGAAGGCAGATCGAAGTTTAAAACCTGGCTTTACCGGGTAACCGTTAATTCAACCATTGATTTTGTAAGGAAAAGAAAACCTACAGTTCCGCTTGATCATGCTCAAAATTTTGAGCACCCCGGGAAGGGGCCGGTGGAGGCAGCCTCTCAAAATGAGAGAAAAAAAATAGTTAAAGAAGCTATGTCGGCTCTTTCGGCTGAGCACCGCGCCATTTTAGTTTTAAGAGAATGGCATGAGATGAGTTATGACGAGATTGCTGAGATTTTAGATTTGGA
>CAZLUT010000002.1:0-72736 GCA_964562805.1 uncultured bacterium
ACAGGAACAGGGACAGGTACAGGAACAGGTACTGGAACCGGAACTGGAACAGGTACTGGAGGACCAGATGGATGTGGTAGCGTTTCCGGCGGCGGATTAGGTGACGGCAGTAGTTGCGGTGTCGGTTACTTTTGTATGTTACCTGAAATGTATGATCCAAACTGTCCTTCTTGGGGTGGCGATGATTGCTTAAAACATGAATGGGAGTCAACAGATGCTTACGGAAATCCGACCGATTTTCTTTGCGGTGCATTTGATGAGTCTATGATGTCTTGGATAGACCCTATGCTGCTTCCGGGCGGCGGAATGGGCACTATATCGATGCACTGTGGCCGATGTGTGTGCGACGACAGTGACGCTAGTTGTGTTACAGATTCTGATAATTGTGGCACGAAAGATGATTGTTCTACAGAGATAGATATACCTTGTAGCGATACTACCGCCGCTACTACTGGCAGCTCTCCAGATGAATGCTATCGATGTGAGCCTTGCTGTGGAAACGGAGTGATTGAAACTATTGATAGTGTAGAGGAAGAGTGTGATGAGGGGACCTCTGATATAGACGAAGACGGTACAACGGAAGGGCCTGTGGCGTGCCCAGACAGCGGCCAAACTTGCGAAGATGATTGCACTTGTTCCGGCTGTCCAGATGACTATCCGTGCATACTGCCTCAGCCGTACAATCCTGATTGTCTTGTCTCTGAATGTGAAGAGATCGAGTGGTGGCAGGCAGATTCTAGCGGGAATCCGACCGATCCTATGTGCGACGCGTATGATTTTACTAACCCGTACACCGGTATGATTGACACTATCGCGATGCACTGCGGTAAATGTCTTGGATGCGCGGACAAGGATGTTGCCTATCCCTACTGTAAGGGGGCTGAGGCGCAAGGCAATTGCGGTTGTGAGTACGGTGTTTCAGGCTCAGGTTGTGAAGACGAAAGCACCAATGCCTGTATTCTTGAACACACTGATGGCGACTGTTACCGTTGCGAGGATTGTTGCGGCAACGGTGTGATTGATAGCGGCGAAGAATGTGATCCTGCGACAATTACTTATACTGTGGATTCCTCGTACTATTCAAGATCGGTCGGAGGTACTCAAGGACCGGAAGAGTGTCCCGCAGGTTCAGGCGCTTGCGATAATACTTGTGCGTGTGTTGATTGCCCTACCAGTGAAGATGCCGGAACAACTACTTGGACATGTGAAGAGGACCCTGTGCTTTCAGGGCCTTGCCCCAATGTTTCCGACACGGATTGGGAATGGACATGCACAGATGATACCTGTACTTGTGACTGGGCCGGAAACATTGACTGCACCTGGACTTTAGATCCGGCTAGCTATAGTGATGCGGAGAGTGCGGCAAGCGATATCTGCACAGCAAGTAATAGCAGTACTGATCCAATATTGGAATGTGAACTAGATTGTGAGGAGTTTATCGATAAGGATGGTGCCGTTAGCACCAATTGTAGCAATCAGCCGAGCTTTTCGGGGCCGGGTTCTATAGCGGATTCGCAATGTGACAGCAGCATGGAGCCAGTCTAGCCTTGATTTAGCGGAAACTGCGGGACATTAAAATCGTTCTAGTTATCGTAATAGCTTTTAATGATCTTGCGTAGATTTCTATTTTTAATACCTTCAATTATACGGCGCGGGATTCGCATTTTTTTCTCCTTTTGAATATAAGGAAGAATTTCTTGAATCTCCTCATCAGACGGCCGCCACAACTTATCCTTTTCATCCATCAGAGTTAATTGTGCCAAAACAAGATCACGCAACACATACTTATTTAGAGGAGAAGCCGAATGAGCCTTCTTCAAATAACGAATAGAAGTTTCGATAAAGATTTGACCGTTGCTCCTTAGTCTGCTGTTTCTAAAATAAGCCTTTCCAATTTTTCGGTAAGTATGGCTTGTTTGAGATAAGTCCAGTATTTTTTGGGCTGAGGCATTAGCAGTCTGAATGGAAATATTTTTATTGCGCATCTCCTTTGAAAAATTTTTTAACAATAAATTGACACTTGAATCCATATCAAAAAATAAAATATTTTCATTCAAGTTTATTCGCTGACTGAAAAAATCCCGAAAAACACGTTTTGCGGTCGTAAAAAGCCCAAAAGTCACAATAAAAAAGAGAAGCAAAAAGCTTAAGATGCGCCCTGCAGAAAAATAAGATAAGCAGCGCGCCTCGGAGGATTTATCTTTGGGTAAGAGTATATGAGTCAGCGAAAAAAAAGAAGCCGCCAAGCCCAGAAAAACAAACATGTGGGGAGGGGATTTTAAAGCAAAGGTTATCGCACTGTGCAATCCTGCGGTTAACATTCCCCCTAGAACACCCAGCAAAAGAACCCAGCTGTCTAGAGAAATTTCCTTTCTATTCTTTGTGAGAAAAAAAAGGCGCTTCAAAGCTATCCCTATCGGGACAATAAGCAGGAAAAAGAAACCCAAGAAGCCTGTTTCAAAAAGAAGCTCAAGATAATCGTTGTGAGCATGGGTAATCCGGGGTCCTGACTTAATTAAAGCTGTTTGATATGCCGGATAAACAGCATAAAAAGTACAGATTCCTGTTCCCAAAAAAGGACGTTCTTTGATTACGTCTATACTGTCTAAAATAATCGAAGGTCTAAAAAAAAGACGAGCTTCTTCAAATTTACCTTGAGCGGCGCTTAAAGTATCGAAATAAGAAACGTTTATGCGATTTAAAAAGACGTTTTTCCCAATTAAGTGGGACATGCCGCCAAAAAGGCAGGCTAGAAACAAAAGCGTTACGATCAAAATAATTACGGTTTTTTTTGTCTTATTTTTTATCAAAAAAAGGTAAATTAAAGTTATTAAAAGGATCATAATGCCAGCCGAAGCAATAGCCCCTTTTGAATTTAACCAAACGAGTGCCGCTCCAATAATAATAGTGCCTGCGGTTCCTAAAATAAGAAAGTTTACCGAAAAACGACCCAAAGACCTTCTCTGACTTTTAAGAGTTATGATAGTTATTAAATTGTGAAGCATTGAAATAAAAGCAAAAGGGAAAATAAGATTCAAGAGAAAGCTGAAATGATTTGGATTGATAAAAAATTTAAGATTCTCAATTTTTGGAATGACAGCTATTTTTTGAAAAAAGGCATAAATGGCTGCGGCAGCGATTAGAACGAAAACCCCGTTCATGAAATGATAAATATTTTTTTCAGACCTTAATACGTCAAACAAAAGAAAAAAAATAAAAATATTTACCAGCACATAAGGTAGTCGCAGGTAAGTATTATAAGGTACCAAAGAGGCAAGAGCGCTTAAAAAGCCAATCTTTGAAGCAGCCAGCTGTAAAACGCAGAGGCACAAAAAAATGGCGAGTGAAGTCGAAAGAAAAGGCTCCTTTCGCGCGGCTTGGTGGAAGGATTTAGTAAAAAAATATCCCAATACCCAAACAAGAAGCAACGTAAGCGCTAAAAAATAAATGAGCAAAGCGTCTCTCGATAATATACCCCAAGAAGAAAGGAGGCTGAAGGTTAAAAGAGGGAAGAAGCCTGCCCAAAGAAGGGTGTAATTAAAACCAGATTTTAAATTAATTTTCACAAAAACTAATTTTGATCTAAGACAAAACTGCTGCCTTTTTGACGTTTCGATTTGTTTTTAACGGAACTGATGCGGTTTGTAATTTCACCATAGGAATCAAAGGGTTTTTCTTCATCGGAAAGAGCCGAAAGGGAAATGGACATGAGAGGAAATTTGGCAAGTTTTTCCCCCTTATCTTCGCCGCCCATTCCTTCAGCCCGTCTTTCCTTGCCCATAACGTAGCCTTTTGCCCGATCCTCTTTTGAATAGAGCTCTTTCGATTTTTTATCAAATTCGAGAATAAAATGTTCGGAGATTGGTTTGACTGTTTTTACTGTCGAGAGAAGAACAAAGTCATCACCACCCTCATGACCCAGAAAATCATCAGCTCCGCCATATTTTTCCACGGCCACCTTAAGAAGTTCCGCCGTCATCTTAATCGCGATATCACCTGCGCCGATACCATAAGTGTCATTAAAAACTTTGAAATTATCAAGATCCAAATGAACGACAACAAATGTTTTTTTACTTTGAATTCTTTTTTCGATCTCTTCCCGAATCAGATAATTACCCGGCAATTTTGTTAAGGGGTTAGCATTTTCGGCGATATCTTTCATGCGAGAAAGTTCTTGAGTCATATCGTTAAAGGTGAGGCTCAATTCTTCTATTTCATCATTGGTCCTAATCCTCACCTGAAGCTTCAGATCGCCCGCAGCAACTTTTTTACTTGCCTCATTAAGAGTTAGAATAGGTTTTACAATTTTTCGAGACAAGGCCAAAGTGTGCGTGATCGAAAGAAAAATAATGAGTACCGCCGTGATTATTACGGGCACATAAACAGCCTTAAGAGCTTCCTTAAGATTTCCTAAATCATAAGCAGTTTTTAAAACATAAGCGACCTGACGGTCAGCCGTGAGGAGAATCAGAGTCTCGACGGTGCGGGCCCCCTGGTTGATGAAGGGATATGACCAGGAATCAATCGCATCGAGATCAAAGATATTCTGAATCCTCTCAAAATCGAGGAGAGAAAGAGGAGGGGGCGCCTGCCCTGCGCTCGAGGCCTCAGCAATAATTTTTCCACTTCGGTCCGCAATATAAATTTCACTTGATGCCTCGGATTCAGTCAGTTTATTAATGGCCTGCTGGAAATTTTGGATTAATTCTTTTTTGCTCTTTCCTTCATTGATTGCCTGATCAAGCGTGAGCTGCAGATTCTGGTGAATAATGACTGACGAAAGTTTGGACCGATATAAATTTTGGTCAGTCGCATTTTGAAGTTGGTTATAAACTTGAATAGCCGTAAAAGACGCGATAATAACCAGCGCAAAAAGAACCATTAAGTTTATGAGACGAAAATTTAGAGACGAAGTAACGTGATCTTTTTTTCTCATTTTAGCAGTTAAACTCTTTCTAATCGGCTGATATTATATTAATATAATCATCGGTAGTTTACTGTGTAAGTTGTAGGTATTTCAAGAATTACCTTAACAATTAAGGAGAAAAAAGATGAAAGTTCGAACTCAAAAATTAGCAAGAAACATCTTACAGCCTGTTTTTATTCTCCTTATTTTAGTGGCTTTTTTCGTTTCTTATAATGTTTACTTAGTTGACAATTCGATCGAAACTTTAAAGTTTTCATTGGAAGAAACCGCGACCGCTCAAAGCCCTATTGCTGCTGAAGGCGTCAGTCTCCTCCTTAGCAATGCTTTGATTTCTGAAACACCTCAAAAGATAGCTGATTTTAAAACCTTTAATATTTTGGATTTTGCCGCTTCCGTCGCGGGTGAAGCAGATTCCACCAGGCAGCTTAAGAGCGCCGGGTTTGCGATCGAAGAAGTTTTAGCTGAAAAAGAAAAGAAAAGATTTGTTGTGTTGAGGTGGCTTGATACTGCTAATCGTTATGTGCAGCGATTTTTTTATGCTGTAAAACAATTTTTTTCGTCCCTTTTCAAAAAGAAACAAACGAAGCCAATCGCCATTGTGAAGCCGGAATTAATGAGGGAAGCCAAGGTTCTTGAGAAAAAAGGCGACTTTGAGGGTGCTAAAACCGCGTATGAAGAGTTTTTGTTATTAAATGAGAGTGTTGAAGGTATTAGTTTTATGCAGACAAGACTTGCTTTTATTTTCATGAAATTGGGCAATTATGCTCAGGCAAATGATCTTCTTTCAAAAATTTTAGATTCAGCAGCTAATAAAACAGAAGTTAGAATCGCGGAAAATTTAAAAGACCAAATTAAAAGAATGGAATCTTTAGCTGGAAAAAGAAATCAGCTCGAAGAAGAAATAAAAACAATAACCAAGGTTGAAGATTTGCAGGAAGCTTATTTTGAAGTGGGCCGAATGAATACAGAGTTGTATGATTTAAAGAAAGCTCAAGAGGCTTTTAAAAAGACGATTGATCTTGCTCCGGATTCTGAGATTGCCCAGACAGCGCGTTTTAATCTTGGTTTTGCCTATAAGGTGGCCAATAACATTAAAGCAAGCGAAGAAGTGTTTTTAAAGCTGAGTAAGGGACCGGTTCCGAACGTTTTACAGGTAGCCAGCTCGATACAGGTTGCGAGCGTTAAAAAAATAGCAAAGAAGTTCCGAGAAGCCGCTCAAATTTTGGAAACAGTCTCTGCTGAAGCTGAAGATGTTGTTACCGCGGCGATAGCTCAGTTTGAGGCCGGGTACGTCTATTTGTTCAATTTGAATGATGTGAAAAAAGCCCAGGAGGCTTTTGACCGTGTTAGCGAGCTTCAAGCCAGGAACCCTAATATGCGACTTCTTGATACCGGTCATGTAGGGGGCGTGGGCCAGTCTGCTTTGAGGGAATATGCGTTTGTTATGTTTGAAAAAGGCGACTTCGAAAAAGCAAAAGACGCGTTTGAAACTATTTTGAAAACAGATGAAGATGATTCGTGGTCTTATGCCGGGCTAGGCATGATCTATCTTTTAGAAGGAGAGCGGAAAAAAGGGTATGAGATGGCGAACAGGGCCTATACGATCAATCCCGATTACTATACAAGTTCCGCCCTTGCCTATGTTGAGGAAAAAATAGGCGACCCGGAAAGGGCTATTCAGCTTAATAAAAAATCCATTAAGCTGAATTCGGATTACCTTTATCCTTATTACAATCTCGGTCATGTTTATATTGCCGAAAAGAAGTTTAAAGCAGCGGCCGACATACTAAAAAAGGGGAGAAACCTTTCAATTAAGCTGGGGCTCAATTTCCCGCTACTTCCCAATAATCTCGGGCTCAGTTACTACCATTTGGGAGAAAACGAAAAAGCCATAGAGATGTTTAACGAAGCTATTAAGTTTGCCCCTACTCTGGCGGACGCGTGGTATAACCGGGCTCTGACTTATGAAAAAATGGGAGATAAAGATAAATATCTGCGTGACATCAGAGTGGTTTATCGTTTAAACCCAAAATACAAAGATATTGAGGAAAGAGTTCACAAAAAAGCAGCGTGATGTTTACAAATTACCCAACGTCAAAAATTAACTTATTATACTAAAAATAAGTTTGTCAAAAGCCGTTAATTCAAACAATGAGACCATTTAAAGATCTAACAGGTATTTTTTGTCTGCTTGTGATTATGTCACTTCTATTTCTTTCTATTCCAAAAAACTCTTTTGCCGGCGAAGATTTTGATAAATGGGAATTCTCGCGGCTCGCGGCTCTCCATAGCGAGATTGTCCGGGAAGCCGATGCTAAAGCGGCAGAAGCCAAGGAAGCCAAGGCTAAAGAGGCGAAAGAAAAAGAGGGTCTGCCAAAGGTGTCAGGAGAAGATGCGGCTAAACCAGCGGAGAAGGGCGCCATTCAGGTTAAAGATAGTCAACTTGACAGGTCCAAGGAGTCTTATTTGGACGAGTTCAAAATAGTAACCAAAAAGAAAAGCTTATTGGAACGGTTGAGCTGGGGCCTTAATTCCTCGATGAATTATGATAGCAATGTTTTTAACGAAAAAAAAGGAAGCTCTGATTTGTATTATAAGGCAGGAGCAACCATTGGTATTAACGGTACTGATTTATACAAAGGGTTAGGATTTCGGCTTAGCTACAACGCGACTTGGAAGCAGTATTTTAAATTTTCCCGCTTAAATCGGCTGAATAATAATATCCTGTTGTCAGTACCAGGAACAAATATGCCGCTTAGAATCGGAAAAAAATTGACAGTTACTCTTATACTAGGCATTAACACTAATGCGAGCAATAGCTCCACCAGCCGGAATAATAACTTTTACACACCTCAATTGAATGTTGAGACAGGGATTCTGGCCGAGTATCTTTTGAGCAAAAAATTTTCAACTACTTTTAAGTGGTCCGGAAGATTTAGACAAACTAAGGGCAGAGCCGAGAGCTCTCAGGGGACAGTGGGGATAACTCCCGACGAAAAGGATTATATAATTCAATATCACGATTTTACTCACAGAATACTATACCATTTAACTCCTAAAACCTCTGTTTTTGGTGGTTTTGGCTACGGATTTACCAAAAGCAGTGATTCTAGCTCCACTAGCCAAGACACCTTTTATCTCCGGCCAACGGGCGGCATTATGGGGAGACTGACTCCTAAATCTACTATCAATTTGGCCGCAGGTTGGACAATGCGAAAATTTAAGCTGAACAACAGAACAAGAAACAGTTTTTACTTGCAGGCTGCTTATATGGTTGCTCTGACTGAAAAATTATCTGCCACCCTTACGGCGGTTAATGATAGCGATGCTTCAATTCTAAGTAATGGCGGATTATTTGGCAGCGCCAGCGTCAAAACGGGGCTACAGTATCGGCTAACTAGAAAGGTGGTATGCTCGCTCAGGAGCGGTATTAGGATGACGCAACCTCTTGATGATGATGTGGAAGCAAGCGGTAACGCCACTAATACGGCAGCTGTCCGAGAAGATGCGGGGGACCGTAAAGAATATACTTTTGATGTCGATACAAGTATCAGGTATAGTGTATTTAGATGGCTTTCGGTTGGAGCGCATTATAGGTTTGAAGCTCGAAAGGCTGACCGGCCGTCTGGCGGATACGTGTCGCATTTGGGGACAATAGATGCTAGAATTAGCGCATGAGGTTTGCTTTGGTTAAAAAAACATTAAAAGTTAACGGATTAATGTCTTTGTTGCTGCTCATGGCGCTGGCGTTCGCTGTATCAATCTCAGCCCAAATAGATTCTAAAAAGAATGATGCCGATTTATTAAAAACCGGCGAAGAACCCGCCGATTTATCCGAGGAAAATTTTTTGGAAATAGATCTCGATATTCAGCCAACTGACGTTCTTGTGGTTGATGTTCATGGTGAATCTAACCTTTCAAAAACAGTAGAGGTTGACAAAAAAGGCTTTATTAATTATCCGCTTATTGGGCAGGTTAAGGTCGAAGGTTTATCAAAAGAAGAAGCGGAGGATCGGATTCATGCGTTATTTGAGAAAGACTATTTAGTAAATCCGCTGATCGCAGTCGATAAGGTGGTAAGGCAGAAGGAGGAAGAAGAAGAAGAACCTGCTGATATGTCAACTTATATTATCTTGGGCGAAGTGAAAAAACCCGGAACATATGAATTTGATCCAGAAGAAGGTAAAATGACTCTTTTAAAAGCTATCTCGATTGCAGGTGGTTTTTCACCTATTGCGAATAAAGGTAAAATAAAAATGCTTCGTCGTGACGGAGTGGAGACAGAGGCCTTCATTATTAACTTTAAAGACATTGTTAAGGGCGAGCGTCCGGATGAAGAGCTGCAGAATGAGGATTTGATTGTAGTAGCAGAAAGTTTACTGTAAATGGGACTAGAGAATATGAGCTACACAGAAGAACAGCATTCCTTAAATATAAAAGAAATGTTTTTTGTTTTCTGGCAGCGGAAGTGGTTAATTTTAAATGTTGTAATAATCGCGCTTACCCTTGCTGCAATCTATGCTTATCGTTTACCCGACACATACACGGCTTCAGCAGAGGTTCTTTTGGAAGAAGCGCAGTCCCCCGTTACTAAATCGGACACAGAGGATGTGGCTCATTTGAAGTTTTCTGGGAGGTACCAGGGATTACATGAAAAACTTCTTGTAAGTCATCCTGTTTTAACAGAGGTTGTTGAGCAGCTAAATCTCCAAAATAAATTTGCTCAATTGTTTAGCGAACAGACAGGAAGAACTTTAAAACCGTTGAGCCTTGAGGCTGCTATTCAAAAATTAAAGCAAATGGTAGAAGTAGAATATTCGAAATTGGTCTATATTGTTAGCGCGACTACAACTGATCCCTTTTTAGCGGCCACTATCGCCAATACTTTGGTGAAAGTTTATATTAAGCAGTACTTGGAGGGGAGATTGTATTTGTCGAAAGAAGTGATGGAGCTCTTCCCTGAACAGGCTCAAAGCTTAAAGCGGCATACAGTATCGGAGCAGCTCAAAGACCTTTCAAGAGATGAATTAATTTCAAAATTACCAACTGTGCAAGCAGACCCATCAGTTAAGGCTTTAGAGCAAAAAAAATATCATCTGGAAAATGAAATAAATAAATTTTCCCAGCGGTACAAAGATAAACATCCTAAAATGATTGAGCTAAGAGCCAGCTTGAAATTTCTTAACGAAAGGCTTGAAGCCAGAAAAGGGAGTATCGCTAATAGCTTGAGGGAGAAAATTGTAACTAAATTTCAGGCAACAAATGTTAAGGTACTTCGCGAGGCAACAATTCCCAAAGCGCCATCCGGTCCGGATCGAACGCGAGTTATTGTTATAGCCGGTCTCATAGCTTTGGGCGGGGTCTTGGGGCTGGTATTCTTTCTGAACACGTTGGACGAAAGTGTTAACAGTCAGGATGATATCGAGCGGTTTATCAGGCTTCCTTTTTTGGGATCGGTACACAAAATTAAGAAAGAAAAATCGCAAGAAAAAAGAACTCTTTACGTGCTTTATGAGCCTATGTCCGAAATAGCTGAAAGCTTTAAACATTTGAGAATTAATATCAATTTTGCGACGGCACCCGAGCATCGCAGAACTTTGATGGTGACCAGTTCAGTGCCTCAAGAGGGAAAGAGTTTTGTTGCGGTTAACATGGCCGTTTCAAAAGCTCAAGATGAAAAGAAGGTGCTTTTGGTTGATGCTGACTTAAGACGGCCTAAAATCCATAAATTATTTTCACTGGAAAACAAGGTTGGGCTAAGTAACGTTTTAACAACCAGCACCCCTTACGAGTCGGTTATTAATAAAACACCACTGCAGTACCTTGATGTTATTACAAGCGGTCCCGTTTCACCAAATCCGCCCGAAATTTTCAGCTCTCAAGCTATGAAGGATTTCCTAAAAAAAATAGAGGGGAAATATGAGACGATTATTTTTGACACCCCGCCTGCTTACGGCCTTCCCGATGCTTTGGTTTTGGGGAATCTTATTGATTCTGTTATCTACGTTATTCAAGCTCATAAGACCTCCTATAAACTAATTCGAAAAACCAAGAATCATTTGATTGATAAAGGGGTAAGAATCGTGGGTACTATTTTAAACTCGCTGGAATCTTCAAAAGATAAATCCTACTATTACGATTACCAATCATATGGTTATACATACTTCCAAAAAAAAGATAGATCCAAAATCAAAGAAAATCCAACCACATCTAAATAACCGTTATTTTTTGTATAAATGAGCGTGTTTTCTTAAAAAGTTTTGTCTGTTTTTAAAAAAAATTATAATCCGTCGCAAAAAAGTTAGTCTGAGTTGATCGAAGGAGGTCTCATTTATGTTTAAGGTTGCATCACATAAAAATACTGCTCAATTATCCGGGCTAATCATCGTTGGACTTTTCGAAGGGGAGAGTATCCTTCAGTCGCCTGATCGAGCTTTAAAAAACCTTTCAGGGTTTCTTTCACAAGTTGTTCGCGAAGAAAAATTTCGGGGTGAATTTAAAAAGACCCTCTTTTTTTACCACAAATTAGGCCAGAAAGTCATTCAAGTTTTAGTGATGGGCCTTGGGCCTCAATCTCGATTTAAAAAAGAGAATTTTCGCGAAGTGCTTGCGCTGGCTGCCCGGATCGTGAAAGAAAAAAGCGCAACAAATTTTCAGGTATTCTTAAAGTCTTTTCTCCCAAAAACTCTTTCTTACAGTGAGGCGGGAGAAGCGGCTGCAGAGGCTATTGATTTAGCTCTTTATTCCTTTAAGGGTTACCAAAAAATAAAGGTAAAGGTTAAAAAGGGAAGCTCGAGTTTTTCCAACAAGGTAACATTTATTATTCCTGTGTCATCATATGCCAAAGAAGTGAAAGCGGGAATTGGCAGGGGATTAGCCCTTTCAAGCGGGGTTAAAATAGCCCGGGATCTCATTAATGAACCCGGTAATAAAATGAACCCTCAGATTTTTTCCACCCAAACAAAAAAGCTTGGGGAAGCCTCTGGTTTCAAAGTTAAGGTTCTTGAGAAGAGTGATCTTATCCGGGAAAAAATGGGCGCTCTCTTGGCTGTGGGACAAGGCAGCTCTATTCCACCGCGGCTTTTGGTCTTGACCTATGGAGGTCAGAAAAAAGGTGCTCCTATCTGTTTTGTGGGAAAAGGCGTTACTTTTGATGCTGGCGGCATCTCCCTTAAGCCTTCAAAAGGTATGGATAAGATGAAGTATGATATGGCTGGAGGTGCGGCGGTGGTCGGAATTATGGCCTCTGCAGCCAAATTAAAACTTCCTGAAAGGCTTATTGGGATCATTCCGTTGGTTGAGAATATGCCCGGAGGCAGCGCTGTGAAACCGGGGGATGTGGTAACATCAGCTTCCGGATTAACTATTGAAGTAACCAATACTGATGCTGAAGGCAGAATGATCCTAGCTGATGCACTTCACTATGCTAAAAAGTTCAAGCCAAAGGCGGTTTATGACTTAGCCACTTTGACAGGAGCTGTGATTGTTGCTCTTGGTTCCAGGTGTATGGCGGCTCTTGGAGATTCCAAGCTTATTGAGACTCTGAAGGAGGCCGGGAGTACGGTTAATGAGAGGGTATGGGAACTCCCTATGTTTAAGGAGTACGGGGAAGACATTAGAAGCGAGGTGGCTGACCTTCAAAACGTTGGACAGGGCGAAGCTGGGACCATTATTGGGGCTAAATTTCTAGAAAAATTTGTTAATAAGGCTTATCCTTGGGTTCATTTGGATATAGCAGGAATGGCCTGGGCTGAAAAGAGCGTTCCCAGTTATTGTTCAAAAAAAGGCGCCAGGGGAATCGGTGTTAGGCTTTTGATAGAAGTATTGAGGAGACAAAATGGCAAAAAAGAAAAAAGCAACTAAATTAACTCAAAAAAAATCAATCGCCCCTCATATTAAAAGCGTTTTGGAGCTGATAGGTGAGGATCCAAAACGGCATGGCCTCGAGAAAACTCCTATGCGTGTTGAGGAGTCATTTAAATTTTTGACAAGCGGTTACCGCCATAGCGTTAACGAAGTGCTGAATGACGCGATTTTTAACGAAAATTATGATGAGATGGTGGTTATTCGTGATATCGAAATTTTTAGTCTTTGCGAGCATCATCTTTTGCCCTTTTATGGAAAATGCCATGTTGCTTATATTCCGGATGGCAAGGTAGTGGGTTTAAGTAAAATTCCGCGCCTTGTAGATATGTTTGCAAGACGTCTTCAGGTCCAAGAGAGACTGACGACCCAGATTGCGGATTGTCTTATGGAAAAACTAACTCCTAAGGGAGTTGCAGTCGTTATTGAAGCCTCTCATCTTTGTATGATTATGAGAGGAGTTGAAAAACAGAACTCCGTTTGTGTTACGAGCTCAATGCAAGGTGTCTTCAGGGAAGATGAAAGAACGAGACGCGAATTTTTGAGTTTGATACATAAATAGCAAGATCTGAAATAGGGAATGTAGTAAATATGGATAATCCAACTAATAAGCGATCAAACGTCCGAATGCTATTTCAAAATCAACTCGAATTTAAAATTTGTTCAATCAATCTCGTCTCAGAGCTTCATTTGGCAAGTTCGCGAAATATATCACAATCAGGGATGTGTTTTCGGGCCGCCTCGGCGCCCCCTTTGGGAAGTATTATTAAAATTCAGACGGATCTTGAAACGCTAGCAAAATGTATTCAAATTGAAAACATGCTATTTGAACTAAAAGGGTGTGTTTTAGGAAAAGTTATTTGGGCTTCACCTGCCAAGGAAGACGCGTCTCTAACAGATGTGGGAGTAGTCTTTATTAAAACCGGCGAAATAGAAGTCCCCGATGTAAAGGAAGCAGTTTCTTTGGTTGCTTAATTTTCAATGGCTAAAAAAATTAAAAAAACCTTACTTTTTATTCTGATACTGTCTCTGCTCCTTATCGGCTCGCCTTTATCCGGATTTTGCCAGCAAGAAGTCGCAGTGCCCGATCGGTTGGGTGTTGATTCAAATGGTAAGGAGTTTTTTTTAAAAGACAATGTGGGGAAAGATAATTTATATTTGGTATTCTGGGCTACCTGGTGTCCCTCATGCATTCAAGCTATTCCGTCGCTAGTTGATACCTATAAAAATATTAAAGATGTTAAGTTGGTTGCCATCAATCCCGGTTTCAACGATTCTATTAAAAACACAAGGAAATATGTCGATCGTTATCAAATACCATATCTGACCCTACATGATGAAACAGGATTAAGTGCGCAGGCTTTCGGTGTTTATGGAATACCGACTGCTGTATTAATCAATAAAAAAGGCGAAGTAGTTTATATGGGTTTTCCGCTTCCGGCCGACAGAATTCCTGAACTTCTCGATTGAAACATTTGATTTTTTCTTCTTATTAAGGCTACCATAATGGCCAATATGACAAGCAAAGCTTCCCGACAATCTTTAAAAGAAGTTTTTTGGATTTCCGTAGGCCTGGCTGCCTTGCTCCTATTTTGGTTTTGGGATTTATTTACCCTGAAATTTGGATTCATTTCAGGCGATCACAAGGTTCAGCATTATCCCTGGATGTCCTATTTATATTCAGAACTTCACCAGGGAAGATTTCCTCTCTGGACTGATTTAATCGGCTGCGGATTCCCAATATTTGCTGAAGGCCAGATCGCGGCACTCTATCCGATCAACCTTATTATTTATGGATTACTGCCTATCTCGTTTGAGGCTGCCTACAACTATTCCACAATACTTCACTATTGGATAGGTGGGATATTTTTCTACATATTTTGCCGACATATCTTAATTTCCCGTTTTGGCAGCTTTATTGCAACCACAATTTATCTTTTTGGTTCCACTCAGGGCGGGTATTTTTATAACATGAATTCCCAGAAGACCTGCATTTGGTTTCCTCTTGTTTTATTTCTAATGGAACGGGCTCTAAAGACTCGGAATCTAATTTATCTCTTATGGATAGGCGTTATTTTTGGCATTCAGATAAATGCCGGCTATCTACAAATCGCTTTTTACTGTTTAGTTTTTTCCTTCCTCTATTATTTTTTTAGATTGGTATTTTTTGAAAAAGACGAAGGGAGCTGGGGAAAGCGATTTTTTATTTTTATAAAACATTCACTTCTTATGGGTGTTATTGGTATTTTGATTGGACTGCCTCAAATATTGGCTACAGGGGAATTGAGCCAATTTTCAAGCCGGGTGAATTTACCGGAGAGTTTTGCGTATGTCGGGTCCCTGCCCCCGCAAGGCATCTTAACGCTTCTATTTCCATTTTTGGATCCTTATCTGGGACAAGAAATGTACGTGGGTATTTTCGGTATTTTACTTCTATCTGCGGCGTGGTTTTGGCGCAAAGAGTGGTCCAAACAGCTGTGGGCTATGTTCTGGTTGGGTCTTTTTGCTTTTCTAATCGCCTTAGGTCAATTCAGCCCTCTTTACGTAGGTATAATCAAGCTAACGCATTTTTACGGGTTCAGAGTTCCGGCCAAAGTTGTCTATTTTTTAGTTTTTGCATTTGCTGTTTTTTCTGGGTGGGGACTAAGTAAACTGCTTACTTCGCAATCCGAAAAAGAAACCAAAAGGGCGATTGTATTTTTTGCCGCGCTGATGCTTATCGGTATGACGGCAGGATTATTTGCCGAAATGATGATTCGTTTTTTTATGCCGGTTATGAAGCAGACAGGCAGCTGGATTTTAGAGAAATATTATGTGGGCAGTCCCTTACATCCGCATTCTCTCGATCTCTATCTTGATAAATTGGACAGCTATTTAGCCGGTCTAACTCAAATGGTTTCGGTTCGGGAAAGTTTTTGGATGAAAGTTTGGATCTTTTTGCTGGCCGGCAATTTAGCTATTGGGATACTTTTATTGACAGTTCCGGCAAGAGTTAAAAAATTTATTCTTATCTTTGGCGTATTGGTGTTGGCTTTGGATCTGTATGGTTATACTTTTGTAAACAATATCAAGCCTGGGTGGGAAGCGTACGACAGTTATTTGAGCCCGGGTAAGCCATTTTTAAATTATTTAGATCAAGACAGGTCTCAATATAGGGTTTACGAATATTACACTGATTTGTCACAGGATGATTCTTTTCCGCTAATGTATAACTCAAATATGGACCATGGAATCAGCGACATCGGCGTATACGCGCCTTTTGCTTTATTGGAGCACAGAAATTTTTATTTAGGGCTTGGTGCCAGCAACAATTCGCTTGATGTCAGCCTTGCGGCGCCAGAACAGTTCTCATCACTTAAGCCGCTTTTGGATGTTTCAAATGTAAAATACCTGATAGGTCAGGAAATACCGAGCAATGCTACCGGTTGGAAAAAGGTGTTGGATTCAGCCGGGTATAGTCTCTATCAAAACAAGGAAGTCCTTCCTCGTACTTTTTGGCTGCCATTAGGCAATACGGTGGTGGTCCAAGATTTCGACCGGTTTGTCCGCGAAAGCTCCTTTAACCCCTCGCGGGAAATTATTTTTGAAAGAGAAGAACTGAAAGGGTTTAATTTTGCGAAAAAAGAGAATAGAGGCAAATCTTATCAAGCGGTGATTCTTAATGAGATAGACTCTCATCAAATTCAAATAAAAACTCATTTTCAAGAAAGCGGGTGGCTATTTTTAAGTGATATTTTTTATCCAGGCTGGGAAGCCACTATTGACGGAAAAAAAACCCGAATTTTTAAAGCGAATGGTATTTTTAGAACAGTTTTGGTTCCAATGGGGGCGCATACAATGGAATTTGTATATAAACCGTTTTACAAAAAATGGCTAAACCTTCCTTTTGTTTGTGCAGGGCTTATCTTTTTAATCTCAATAGTTATTGGGCTGAAGCGGATAAAGCGATGATACCCGAACTTTTAAAGCCCCATTTCAAACAAATAAAAATGTGTCCATTGTGCGCTTCCCAAGAATTTAAAAAGACGTTTGAAGTGAAAGGTTTAAAAATTTCTAAGTGCAGTCAGTGTGGTTTTCGCTTCATGAATCCTTGTTTGAATGACGAAGGGATGGGTCTTTTGTATAAAAATTCAAAGATTCTAATAGAGACAAATCCGGCGCTTGAATCTTATTACGAATATGGGGTCGGGAATATGAAAAGTAAAACGTATCAAGATTATGTTAAAGTTTTATCGCTCCTTGAGAGAGTTTATCCGGTCAGCGAAAAACCGAAGCTTTTTGAAATTGGATATGGATCAGGAGCCTTTTTAAAAGAAGCGCGTGAGAGGGGATGGCAGGTGGACGGCACGGATACAAGCGAGGATAATTTTCGACTGCTAACGAATGAAGGTGTAACAGTTCAATTGGGATCATTTGACGATTTTGAGGTTTCGAGCAACAAATACCAGGCAGTCGCCCTCTGGGATGTTATCGAACATACAATTAGTCCAAAAGATTTTATCCGAAAAGCTTACGAAATGCTTGTCCCGGGCGGATTGCTTGTGATCGTAACTCCTAATGTTTCAGGACTTTTAAATAAAGTTTCAGAATTTTTGTATTTTGTATCTTTCAGAAAAATTAAATTTGGAATTAATCAACTATATTGCTTAGAGCATGTTGGCTATTTTAACCAAAAAAACCTAAAAAAATTGGTAGAAGATGAAGGTTTTTTATTTGAGAAAGCGCTTTTGACTGAAACAGACCTCGAACGGTATCATTTTTCACCAATTGTAAAATTTTGTCTTAAAATATTTTTTATTGCTGCCCGAATTGTTAGCATGGCTAACCGTATTGTTGTGGTTGCCAAAAAATCTGAAAAATAGTCCACAATCGTTTGGTGATAGCTATAAATTTAAGTGTCTATAAGGTTTGGATTTGTTTATAATGCCGCTTGCAAAAGCGGCATTTTGATTTTAGGCTGCGTTATTTTAAGCATTATTAAGCTGGAAGTAGTAATCAAGAAAGGTGATCATGAAAAAAAGAGCCCTTATTACAGGTATTACTGGTCAAGACGGTTCATATTTAGCTGAACTTTTGCTCGAAAAAGGATATGAGGTTCATGGAATTATTAGAAGAGTTGCGCTCGAAGATCCTCAGCACAGATTGTGGCGGCTTCAGCACATATTAAATAAGATTTCTTTGCATTCAGGCACATTGGAAAATTACGCCGCTTTATTTAAAGTCGTGCAAGCAGTTAAGCCGGACGAAGTGTATCATTTAGGAGCTCAAAGTTATGTTGGGTATTCTTTTGATGATGAGTTTTCAACGATCAGCACCAATATCAACGGCACTCATTACATATTATCAGCCGTAAAAGAAATGGCGCCAAAATGTAAATTGTATTTTGCAGCCTCCAGCGAAATTTTTGGAAAAGTAAAACAAACTCCGCAAACTGAAGAAACCCCGTTTCACCCGAGGTCTCCTTACGGTATTTCTAAATCGGCTGGCTTTGAATTAACGCGAAATTATCGTGAGGCTTATGGAGTGTTCGCTTGTAGCGGAATCTTGTTTAACCACGAATCTCCCCGGAGAGGGTTTGAATTTGTGACTCGAAAAATTTCAACCGGTGTTGCTGAAATCAAATTGGGATTACGAAAAAAAATTAAATTAGGTAACTTGGAAGCATCGAGAGATTGGGGGCATGCAAAAGAGTATGTGAAAGCCATGTGGCAAATGTTGCAACAGAAAGAACCGGACGATTATGTTATTGCGACAGGGGAAACGCATACAGTTAAGCAGTTTTTGGAGTGTGCGTTTGAACATGTGGGTTTAAATTCTAAGGACCATGTTGAGATTGATCCTGAGTTGATACGGCCAGCCGAAGTTAATCTGCTGTTAGGAGACGCTTCGAAAGCTAAGAAGAAGTTGGGGTGGAAGTACGAATGTACTTTTGAAGATTTGGTGAAAGAAATGGTGGATGCTGATATAGCTAGACTGAAAGCATAGTATTTTCTTAAATCCATGAAAACGATTCTTATTATTCCGACTTATAATGAACGGAAAAATATTGAAGAACTGCTGAAAACTATCTGGGAGCATACAAAAGAATGTCCCGTGGAGGTTTTGGTGATTGATAGTGCCTCGCCAGATGGAACCGGTAAATTTTTAGATGAACTTAAAAGTAAAGATAAGAGAGTTCACGTTCTCCATCAAAGGAAGAAGCTTGGATTAGGACGGGCTTATATTGACGGTTTTCAGTGGGCTATTGGCCGGCGTAACGAATATCAGTATGTTTTTACGATGGATGCGGACTTTTCGCATCATCCTCAGTATTTGAAATCTATGATCGAAGCTCTTAAGCAGTACGATTTGGTTATTGGATCCCGTTATGTAAAAGGCGGAGGTCTTTTGAATTGGCCTATAGTAAGGCGTTTTTTGAGTGCTTTTGCAAATTTTTATGCAAAAACAATCATTCAGCTGCCACTAAATGATGTAACCGCTGGATTTCATGGTTTTAGAATAGAGTTGCTTTCAAAAGTAATGAATTACGGTATTCAGGCGGATGGATATGCTTTTTTAATGGAACTAAAATTATTTTCTATTTTTGAAGGAGCCCGTATCCATGAGCATCCCATTATTTTTAATGATCGTACTGAGGGCGATTCTAAGATTTCCAAACGGGTCATCTTCGAATCTATCTGTCTTACTTGGTGGCTCGGCCTTAAGCATTTAAACCGGCGTCTATTTCACAAAAAAAGCAAACCAATTAACCGTTCATAATGCATCATTCTGCCATCAGCAAAACACTTTTGCTTTTGCTATTGGTTCTTATCTTGGCGTTGGGAGTCCAGCTGAGCCAAATCGACCGCCCGCTCACGGGGAATTTTGCTAGCTACCAGACAGTGTTGGCATCAATTGCGGACAACCTGGTTCGTGAGAACTTTTCGGGATTTTTATTACCTAAAACAAATTTAATTATATTGGGCGGTGAAAGATCATTACATTTAAATCAATATCCATTTCCGTCAGTATTGGCTGCTGCGGGGATGAGGGTTTTTGGTGGAAGTGTAGAAGTGTGGGGTCGCCTTCAGGCGGTACTGTTCAACTTATTAACCGCGCTACTTATTAGCTTTATTGGACGCCGGTTATTTTCTAAACGAACAGGCCTTGTGGCGGCGATTATTTATTTACTTTCACCCTTTGCTTTGATTTACGGGCAAAGTTTTATGTCGGAGGCAACCTCTCTTTTCTTTCTGGTTTTTGCTTTTTTTCTATTAATTCCCAGCAAGAATAGCAATTCAAGTATATTTCGAGCTATTCTATCGGCAATCTTTTTCTCTCTAACTGTTTGCGGCCGTCTCCACTTCATAGTATTTTTGCCGGCCTATCTTTTTTCCTTTTTTCTATTTGGTGACGAAAAGAAATATTCAAAAGCAATCTTGTATTTAATTTTTTCTTTGGCGGCACCCATCGCTTGGTATTCGCATACTTATTTTGCTGGTTCGACCGCAATTAATTTGCATACAAGCTTATTTCTTCAGTTGGGCGCATCAGGCGCAAGTAAAATTTCGCTATTGTTGAATCCTAGTTATTATAAGCAAATTTTTGATACAGTTTCCGGGACGATGCTAACGCCGTTACTTTTCCCTTTCTTTTTCCTCGGGTTATTCTCTTTTAGGGACGAGAAAAAGCAGATCGGTTTGATCTTAGCAGTCTTATTTTTTGGATCTTCCATTTTTGTTTTAACTCCTCAGAAGGTAATGGATCATGATTTTTATCTATATGGCCTTTTCCCCTTTATTGCTCTGTTGGCGGCGCGTGGATTTTCACTTCTTATCGATTTATTTCCCGCTTTTAGAAAAGGAATAGTTATTTTACTCACCGTATTTTTATATTTTGTAATTTCAGGACGGTATTTTTTTAATCCCATATTTAAATCAAGCTCTGGTGAAAAGCAGGAAGTTCAAATTGGAAAGTGGATTGAAAACAGCACGCGCTCGGGAGATAAAGTAGTTATGATTGGGAAAAATGCGCCAATTTTATTTTATTATGCTAAAAGACCTGCGTGGAATGTTTCTTTGGGTGAATCTCAAAGATTACCGGTTTATTTTGCGGGTAGGCCAGAACAGATTTTTGAAGCAGAAGAATTGAACCAGCTTAACGAGGCGATGCAAGATGATGTGAAATGGCTAGAGTACCTAAGGGGGCTGGGTGCGACTCATGTTGTTTTGGCGGAAAAAGGCTATTTAGAAAGATTTCCAACATTTAAAAATTACCTTTTAAAAAATCATAGGCAAATACAATCAGAACATGCCGGTTTTTATTTTTTTGAGATTCAGAAAAACGAGATTTCTAGAAAAAAAGGTGAGACATAAAAGTGAAAAATAATAAGCGTATTCCTTATTCTTGCCAATGGATTGATGAAAAAGATATTGAAGCGGTTGTGTCAGTTTTAAAATCAGATTTTATCACTCAAGGACCGAAAGTTGCTGAATTCGAGGAGAAGTTCGCTAAAAAGGTGGGTTCAAAATATGCCGTGGCTGTTGCGAATGGAACCGCGGGGCTTCATTTGGCGGCTTTGGCGCTTGATTTAAAAGAAGGTGATGAGGTAATCACGTCTCCTATTTCTTTTTTAGCGACGTCAAACGCGGCTTTTTATGTAGGCGCAAAACCTATTTTTGCAGACATTGATCCAAAGACCCTTTGCTTAGATGTAAAGCAAGTTAAAAAAAAGATCACTCCAAAAACAAAAGCAATTTTTCCAGTCCATTTTGCGGGCCAACCAGCCGCTTTGGAGGAGTTGTCTCAATTGTGCAAAAAACACGGTTTGTATATGGTTGAAGATGCCTGCCATGCTTTGGGAGCTCAGTATAAGCAGTCTATGGTTGGAGATTGTCAGTATTCAAATATGGCCGTTTTTAGTTTTCATCCCGTTAAACATTTAGCAACAGGCGAGGGGGGAATGGTTACTACCAATAGCGAGAACTTGTATCAAAAGCTTTGTGATCTGCGGAGCCATGGAATGGTTCGAGATCGTGGAAGATTTGAATTAAATGATGAAGGGCCTTGGTGCTATGAAATGCAGTCTTTGGGGTTTAATTATCGAATGACTGATATGCAGGCAGCTTTAGGTGTTTCTCAACTCGAGAAGATTGATATGTTTGTAAGTAAAAGGCGCGAGATTGCAAACCGGTATATCGAGGCATTTAAAGAATTAAAATTAGTCCGAGTTCCGGAATATATCAATGATACAGTTAATTCCCATCATTTATTTATAATTCAGCTCAATTTAAGAAATCTTAATAAAACTCGAGCCGAAATTTTCGAAGCCTTAAAAAGCGAAGGTTTGGGGCTTCAAATTCATTATATTCCAATTCCAAGGCAGCCCTTTTATAAGAAAAAAGGGTACAACTACAAAGATTATCCGGTTGCTGAATCTTTTTATAAATCAACCATTTCAATACCGCTTTTTCCAAAGATGACCGAAGAAGAAGTGGATTATGTTATTTCGATTGTTAAAAAGATTTTAAGCTAAAACCCTCAGTTTTTGGATGGTGTTGAATATTATTGACTATTTTTGATTATTGTTGACATTATTTTATTAAACACTTAAAATTTCCTGAATTTTAAGTGTTCAGCTGAGACTTTGGTTGTAGAAGAGATTTAAAATTACGATAAAGAATTTTGTTTTATACTATAATCAAAAGAGTTTTATTTGAGACAAGACTAATATAAAGTTGGGAGAATTTAAGATGGCTGAGTCGAAGATTAATCAGGAAGAAACATCAGGCGGGCGAGTACTCAACTCGTCAATTCAAGCAGATCCTGATGTCCCTTTCCGGAAAAAATTTGGCCCCAAGTGGGATGAGTATCGACGTAATTGGGCAGCAGCCTCTCGAATGGAATACCGTCCTGATTTTCCTCTCTTTGTTCGCTTCGAGACTAAATTTCGCTGCAATCTTCACTGTAAAATGTGTGCGCATGGCCACCCGGATCTTGAGAAGGGGTATTCGTATGACGGTGAGCTTGATTTTGATACTTATTGCCGCTTGATTGATGAGTGTGCTGAGCATGGTTGTCCTTCAATTGGAATGAATCATGCCAACGAACCGCTTCTAGACAAAGATTTAATCGAGAGAATTAATTATGCGACTAAGCGTGGAATTATGGATATCCATATGAATACCAATGCAATGTTATTAACTGCTGAAATGTCAAAAAAGCTTCTTGATACGGGGTTAACCAGACTTTGTTTTAGTGTGGATGCGCTAACTCCCGAGACTTTTAAAAAGATCCGGGTAGATGCTGATTATGATCTCGTTATGTCGAATATTGACACTTTTTTAAATTTACGGGCCGAGCGAAGGCAGGATCTTCCGGTGACTCGGGTTAGCCTTGTTTTACAGGAAGATAACAAGCACGAAGTAGATGCTTTTCGCGAGCATTGGGTCAAAAAAGTTGAGTATGTAGCGATTCAAAGGTATGTTCCCATAAGCCCATTTGATCAAGAAGAGGACGATATGCGCGCTCATGCAACGTCTTTTTCACCTAAAGAAGGCGCTCAAAAGTGTTCCTATGCCTGGGAATCTGTGTTTATCCATGGCGATGGAACTGTTTTGCCGTGTGCGGCACACAGAGCTCGAAAGATTGCCGTGGGCAATATACACAAAAACACAATTCATGAAATTTGGAATTCGCCCTCGATGGAAGAGTTGCGGATGAAGCATAAAACGGGGAATTTAGAAGGCTTAAAGCTTTGCCCGACATGCATTCAATAAATTAACAATAGGATTTAAGTACGATGTCAAAAAAGAAAAAACTTGTTTATGTTCCGATGGCGGTTGATTTTATTCATCCAGGACATTTGAATATTATTAAGGAGGCAGCCGAACTCGGCGAAGTAGTAGTAGGTCTTTTTACAGACAAAGCGATTGCTTCTTATAAGAGACTGCCTTTTATGAGTTATGACCAGCGAAAAGAAGTTATTGAAAATGTGAAAGGTGTTGATCGAGTTGTGACGCAAGAAACACCTGATTATGAAGTGAATCTCAGGAAATATAAACCAGACTACATGGTGCATGGTACGGATTGGAAAAAAGGCCCTCTCAAAGAAGTTCGAGCTAAAGCGATTGATATTTTGGCTGAATGGGGTGGCGAGATGGTTGAGCCTGAGTACACGAAGGGTATCTCTTCCACAGAAGTGCATGTGCATCTTCGAACGATTGGTACTACACCGCAATTGCGTTTAGCCAAACTTCGCCGTCTTTTGGAAGTAAAAAACATGGTCCGCGTTATGGAGGCTCATAATGGTTTGAGTGCTTTAATTGCGGAAAAAGCAGAGATTAAAGATCCCGGCAAGCCAATTGCCGCATTTGATGCAATTTGGTTAAGCAGCTTAACAGAGTCAACCGCCAAAGGTAGGCCGGATATTGAATTGGTCGACCTTTCTTCCCGATCGAAAACTATTAACGATATTTTTGAAGTCACCGTAAAACCGATGATCTTTGACGGTGATACGGGAGGTATTCCGGAGCATTTTATTTATACGGTTCGCACGCTTGAACGTCTAGGGGTTTCGGCTGTGGTGATTGAAGATAAGACAGGCCTGAAAATGAATTCGCTTTTTGGTACTGATGTGAAACAGACTCAGGATTCTATTGAAGCTTTTTGTAATAAGATTTCGCTCGGAAAGAAAGCCCAAATCACACCGGATTTTATGATTATTGCTCGAATCGAAAGCTTGATTCTTCAAAAAGGTATGGAAGACGCCCTCAAGCGAGCAGTAGCTTATATTGAGGCGGGCGCGGATGGTATTATGATTCATAGCCGATCAAAAACACCTGATGAAGTTTTGGCTTTTTGCGCTGAATACAAAAAATTCAAAAAGAAGGTACCGTTAGTAGTTATTCCGACAACATATGCCCAAGTTTCTGAAAAAGAATTAATTGACGCTGGAGTTAATGTGGTGATTTATGCCAACCATCTTCTTCGCGCAGCATACCCGGCAATGGTTAAAACGGCAGAATCTATTTTGCATCATGGCCGTTCAATGGAGGCGTCGAACGATTTTTGTATGCCAGTATCTGAGATGCTGGAGATTCTAGCTAATAAATACTAACGCACCACCTTGTTAGGAAGTTTTTGTGTTAAATTGTGCTGATTTTTTTAGGGTCTTAACTCAAAAAGGCGTTCAATTTTATTGCGGTGTTCCTGATTCTTTGCTCAAATCCTTTTGTGCTTATTTATCTGACGCACTCCCTGAAGATAAAAATATAATTGCCGTTAATGAAGGAGCTGCGGTTGCGTTGGCTTCCGGAGTTTATATGGCGACAGGACAACCAGCCGTTGTTTATATGCAGAATTCGGGAGAAGGGAATGCAGCGAATCCTCTTCTCTCGCTTGCCGATTCCAAAGTATACAGTATCCCTATGTTGCTATTAGTGGGATGGCGTGGAGAGCCTGGAGTGAAGGATGAGCCACAGCATATTAAGCAGGGAGAGGTTACTTTAGCGCTTTTAGATGCGATGGGTATTCGGTATGAGATACTTCCATCTGATGTAAAATTGGCCGAAGCGGCTATCCAGAGAGCTTTTGAATATATGAATTTGAAGAAAGCTCCTTATGCCCTAATTATTCGTAAGGACACTTTTGAGCCTTACGCTTCTACTGCGACACGCGCCGAAAATAACTACTCACTTAGCCGTGAAGATGCGATACAAGAAATTATTCAATTTACAAAAAACATGCAAAATCAGCCCGCTTTTGTATCCACTACCGGAATGACTTCTCGAGAACTTTTTGAAAACCGAGCCAAGAATAGAGAATCGTTAAGCTCTGATTTTCTTACGGTAGGCTCAATGGGTCACGCATCTTCGATTGCCTTAGGACTTGCATTAAATTTACCCAATCGGGATGTTTTTTGTGTTGATGGAGATGGTGCTATGCTGATGCATATGGGGAGCTTAGCGACCATTGGCAGCTCCGGTGTTAAGAATTTTAAACATATCCTGATTAATAACGGAGCACATGACTCCGTAGGCGGTCAGCCTACTTGCGGGTTTAAAGTCAATTTCCGAGAGATTGCCAAGGCTTGTGGTTACACCAATACTTGGTTAGCAACGAATAAGGATGAATTAAAAGAATGTTTGAAGCAAATGGTTACAAAAGAAGATTTAGAGCTTTTGGAAATTCGAGTAAAAAAAGGAGCTAGGAAAGATTTGGGTCGCCCCACTTCCTCGCCAGGAGAGAATAAAATTCAATTTATGGAATATTTAAAAGGTTAAGATCGATGATAAATGTAATTGCTATAGATGGTCCTTCATATGTTGGTAAAAGCACAGTAGCTCGTTCGTTGGCTGCCTTATTGGGTTATGACTTTATTAATACTGGCCATATGTTTCGCGTGGTCGCACGAGAATGTCTTTTAAGAAATCTTTCTGTAAAGAAGGAAGGTGAGGTTGCAGATCTGGCGCATTGTCTTGATATTCAGTTTGAAAGTAATGAAAAAGGCAACTCGAGAACTCTGGTTAACGGTGAAGATTTAACCGAAGCTTTAGAGGGGCATGAGATTATGCTTTTAGCTGCCAAAGTGGCTCAGATTGGAAAGTTGCGGGATATTTTAACTGAGAAGCAGCGCTTGTATGCCGACAAAAAGATGATTGTCATGGAGGGCCGAGACATTGGCTCAATTGTTTTTCCTGATGCAAAGTGGAAATTTTTTATTACAGCTTCGATGGAAATTCGTGCTAAGCGAATGTATAAAATTATGAATGAAGCTGAGAAGAAGAATTGCTCTGATTACCATACGTTGATTCCAAAGCTAGAAGAGATTGATGAGGCCGACCGCAATCGCAAGATTTCGCCGCTTAGAATCGCCGATGATGCAATTATTTATGATAATTCTGACAGTCCTAGTGAACATGAAGATTCGTTGATTTTAAAATACTACATTACACACACGGACGAGATTGTTAAAAATACAGAAATTCTGAAGTTTAAAAAATAAGGAAAGATTCATGGAAACTATTAAAGAGCTTAAAGTGATCTGTCAAACAACAGCGCAAAAAGACATTTCAAATGTTTATATGCGCTATATTTGCCGTCCGATTTCAATTCGTATCACACGCTTTCTTATTCCAACAGCAGTCACTCCGGACCAAGTTAGCTTTGCGATGATTGTTACGGGTGTTATTGCGAGCCTTATATTTTTAATAGCGCATCCTATAAGTTTTTTCCTGGCAGCGCTCCTTCTTCAGTTTTGGTATATTTTAGATTGTGTCGATGGAGAATTGGCTCGTTATCGCTCCTATTCCAAAAATAAAGAAGTGATCCAGGATAAGGCTACTTTGCCGATAACGGGTGCTTATTGGGATTATCTCAATCATTACATTGTTCACGGGCTTGTACCGCTTACGATTTCTTACGGATTGTTTCTTAAGACACAAAATTCGTTTTGGATTTTACTCGGATTTGTCACCTCGACTTTCCAAGTGATGTTGCTTGCTATTCACGATACGCAATGCCGCGCCTATCTAACTAAAATCCGGAAAACACTTCCGACTCATGTATTGAATGTTAAATCGGCGTCGGAAGTGGATGAGGCTGCGCCAGAAAAAAAGAAAATGAAAGGAATAATGTTTTTGAAGCTGCCATTTGTGACCGTCCATTATCTTTCGACTTATCCTTCGGTGATGAATGTGATAACTGTGCTTGCTCTTACGTCGTGCTTAACAGGATTTGGGAGTGATTTTAGAGGTTTCTTTCTTTGGTTTTATGCGTTGGGATCAGGTGTTGTTTTTTTAGGTTTAGCTTATAAGCTGCTCCATGACCGTGGTCTCGATAAGGAATTTGATAAAGAATTTTATTTAGAAAAACGCACCTAAGATGAATTTAAAATTTCCGCCACCATCAAAAAACCAATCTCCTTTTCTTTTGCGTGAAAAATAAAAAAATAAAATCAATTAACTGCCTTTTTTTGTTGGATGCTGGTCCAGGAATAGGGATGGGACACTTGAGGAGATGTCTTGTTTTGGCCGAAAAGCTGAAGCAAAAAGGTGTTAAAAATATATGTTTTGCAACTAAAACGCCGAATGATATTTCAGTTTTGGTTGGAGCAAAATTCCCAATTATTCATTTGCCTTCTACTGACAGTCTAAAAAATAGAACCGATCTTTTGCAGTCAAAAATAAAAGATTACCGGACAAAACTTATTATTGTGGATAGTTACAAGATAGCGGTCAATTCACTTCGAGCGATAGAGAAGAGAATAGCACCTGTAATTGTGTTAGATGATTATTTGCACTTATCTCATTATCCGGTTTCCGGAATTATTAACTACAACCTTGGCGCTGAAAAGCGTACTTATAAATGTGAGTCAGAAACCAGATTGTTTCTTGGAGCGAAATACGCCCTTATTTCCGGAGAATTTATCAAAGAAAAAAAGTCAGCTCGGGTTCAAGGGATAGGGCGTCGGTTATTTGTGTCTTTAGGCGCAAATCCAGCGGGAAGCTTGCTCAAAAAAACGCTTAAAGCGATTGGGAACATAGAAGAAAATCTGAAGATTTCTTTGGTTTTGAGTCCTTGTTATCCGAATAGAGATAAGTATAAAAGCGGCAAGGTTTCTCTGGTTGCTCCGAACGCTATCGCCCGGGCAATGAAGCGGTGCGACTTTGCCTTAAGTGCTGCCGGGGTTACAAGTTATGAGCTTGTATTTATGAGGATTCCAACGCTATTGTTTGTATTAGCTCGGAACCAAAGCCGAGTTGCAGAAGAAATGCAGCGTTGTGGCGCGGCTAAAAATTTAGGTTGGTTAAAAACTATTTCAACTAGTAAACTAACAGTTGAAATCAGCAATTTTGTGAATAGTAAAATGAAAGTGGCTGGCAAAAAAGTTACTAAGTTTAATAAGATTGACGGTAAGGGTTCAGATCGTCTCGCTAGTTTTATTATTTCTGAATATTTGAGGGGGAAAAAGTGAAGATTGTTGCTACTATCGAAGCGAGGATGGGTTCCAGCCGGCTTCCTGGAAAGATTCTTAAAAATATTTTGGATAAGCCGACTCTAGAGCTGCTCGTTGAGCGGGTTAGAAAATCAAAGCACATTGAGCAGGTGGTTGTAGCCACTACGGTTGATCCGAGTGACAACATCACCGAAGAAAATTGCCGCAAGATCGGTATTGATTGTTTCCGAGGAAGCTCCGAAGATGTTTTGAATAGAGTGCTTCAAACAGCCAAAGCATATCAGGCTGATTTAATCGTAGAATTAACAGGCGACTGCCCGCTTTTAGATCCAGAAATTATTGATAGTGTTATCGAAAAGTATCTTAGCGGTTCATTTGATTATGTAAGCAATGTTTTGGAAAGAACTTATCCGAGAGGCTTGGATACCCAGGTTTTTTCAACGGCTGTTTTAGAGAAAGTGTCTCAAATCACTCAGGATCCGGCTGACAGAGAAAACGTTTCGCTTTATATCTATGAAAACCCCGAGCAATTTAAGCTAGGGAACGTTAAAGCTTCCTCGGAGCATAACAGGCCGGATTTAAGATTAACCGTTGATACGGTTGAGGATTTTAAATTAATTAGTTCGATCTATAATGAGTTGTATCCAAAAAACAAAGACTTTAATTTGTCGGATGTGATTAAGCTTTTAAATCAAAAGCCTGAACTCAGCAAGCTTAACGCGGATGTTCAGCAGAAGAAAGCAAGATGAGTGGAGTTGATAAAAAATCAAAAAAACTAAGAGCCGGCATCGTTGGATGCGGTCGAATTGCAAGTACGTTTGATTCGGATCCTAAGCGGAAGAATATTGCTACTCATGCCGGTGCTTATACAGCGTCACCTGGTGTTGACTTGGTAGCGGCATGTGATCTCGATGAGAAAAAAGTGGCAGCCTTTGGCGAGCGCTGGAAGGTTAAAAATTTATATACCAACTTTAATAAAATGCTTAAAAGTGAGAAGTTGGATATTCTAAGTCTCTGCACTTGGGCTGGATCTCACTTTCAATTGGCAAAAACTGCGATTAATAGCGGCGTAAAAGCGGTGTTTTGTGAGAAGCCTATAACAGTTTCTTTGAGTGAGGCGGATCAGCTGATTAAATTAGCCAAACGCAAAAAAGTTGTATTTGCGGTTAATCACTCGAGGAGATGGGATTCAGGTCTTCAAAAAATAAAGTCTGCGATTAATCAGGGTAAGTTGGGTGAAATTCGCCAGGTGAGCTGTTATTACACTGCTGGCATTTCAAACACTGGAACTCACTTATTTGACTTATTAAATTTTTTCTTTGGTGATGCGAAACAGGTAATTGGCGCTGTTAGCAATTTAGTTGATAAAAAGGGTGCTGATCCAACTGTTTCAGGATTAATAGAGTATAAGAGCGGAACGTTGGTTTCTGTTCAGGGATTGAATGTGAATGATTATTTAATTTTTGAGATAGATATTTATGGCTCGAAAGGAAGGATTCGCATTTGTAATAGCGGTTTTAAATCTCAGGTCTGGAAAGTTTTGCCAAGTGATTATTTTTCAGGCTACAAAGAGCTTAAAGAGGTAAAGTCATCTTTCGATTTATCCAAAAAAGAACAGATGAAAAACGCCGTCAAAGATATAATGCAATGCATAAAAACAAAAAAGAAACCGTCCTCAAGCGCTAAGGATGGCATGAAAGCACTGGAGCTTATTTGCGCCATGAAGCTCTCATGCAAAAAAGGGACCAAAGTAGATTTGCCGCTTAAAAATAGAAATATTACAACGGAGTAAAAGATGACTGATCCAATCAGAACAAAGCCATTCCCCCAACACCCCACTTTTGATGAAGAGGCAAAGCGTGGAGTTCTTGATGTGTTGTCATCGGGCGTGCTTTCCGGATTTGTAGCTAATTCGGGGCCTAATTTTTTAGGTGGTCCGAAAGTCAAGGAATTAGAAGCAGCTTTCTGCGATTATTTTGGCGTAAAATATGCGATGACCGTTAATTCTGCAACGGCGGGGCTGCACGCTGCGGTTGCTGCGTGTGGCATTGGGCCGGGGGATGAGGTGATCGTGCCTCCTTATACGATGTCAGCTTCCGCGAGTGCGGTATTGATGCAGAGTGCTGTGCCGCTGTTTGCAGACATTCAAGATGATATCTATTGCGTTGATCCAAAATCTATTGAAGAGAGAATTACATCTCGAACCAAAGCTATTATTGTGGTTCATTTATTTGGGCATCCGGCAGACATGGACTCTATTTCAAAAATCGCCAAAAAACACGGCTTAAAAATTATTGAGGACTGTGCTCAGGCTCCCGGGGTCAAATATAAAAATAAATTTGTCGGAACCATCGGTGATATTGGAGTTTTTAGCTTCAATCAGCATAAAACTATTACAACGGGTGAAGGCGGCGTTGTTATTACCAACAGTGAAGAAGCTGCTTTAAAAGTGCGCCTAGTTCGTAATCATGGCGAAGCCGTTTTGGAAAACATGGAAATAAATGATTATTCAAACACTCTCGGCTGGAATTATCGAATGACCGAGCTGGAGGCGGCCGTTGGCATTACTCAATTTAAGAAGCTCGACACCCTAACGAAACACAAACAAGAGTTGGCGAATGTTCTAAATGAAAAGCTTAAGAAATTTGAAGAGTTAAGTTTGCCGGTAGCACTGGATGGATGTAGTCATGGCTATTTTGTATATCCAATGAAGTGGCGCGCATCTAAAACAGGTCTGTCGCGCGATCAAATAGTCGAAGCTTTAAATAAGGAGGGAATCCCTTTTGGCAAAGGCTATGTTCGGCCTCTTTATCTTTTGCCGCTTTTTCAAAAGCAGATATGTTTTGGCAGTAACGGCTGGCCTTTTACATCAATACCTGAGAAGGAGAGGCAGAAATATAAAAAAGGACTTTGTCCTGTTGCTGAGAGGATGTACGAAAAGGAGCTTATGCTGACAGGTGTTTGTTATTGGCCGGTTACGAAAGAAGATATCATGGATGTTGTAAAGGCATTCGAGAAGATATTAAAAAAATGAAAAGAAAAAAACAGATTAAAATCAATAATAAGCCGATAGGTGATGGGGCACCCGTTTTTGTCATAGCGGAAGCCGGTTCTAATCACAATGGAAGTCTAAGGCAAGCAAAGAAACTTATTGATATTGCTGCTAAGGCGGGGGCGGACGCAGTTAAGTTTCAGACGTTTTCTGCAGATAAATTGTATTCGAAAAAAACCCCGATGATGAGTTATCTCAGAAAAAACAAGCTGGTAAAGAAAAAAGAAACGGTTTGGGATCTTCTAAAAAAACTTGAAATTCCGAGAGTTTGGCATTCCGAATTAGCTAAGTATTGCCGTTTAAAAAAAATATTTTTTCTTTCGACTCCATTTGATCTAAAGGCTGTTGATCAATTGGAAGCGGTTAATATGGCTGCTTATAAAATCGCCTCATATGAAATAACCCATCTTCCTCTCTTGGAGAAAGTTGCAAAAACAGGGAAGCCGATTATTCTGTCGACCGGCATGGCAGATTTGGATGATATTAGGGTTGCATTAAAAACTATATATAGAACAGGAAATAAAAAAGTTGTTCTTTTGCATTGCGCTATCAACTACCCACCCAAATTTGAAGATCTTCATTTAAAAGCGATGCAGACGATAAGGAACGAATTTAAGGTGCCCGTTGGTTTTTCAGATCATACGATGGGACTGACATCCGATGTTGCTGCTGTTGCTTTAGGGGCATGCGTAATTGAAAAACATTATACGATTAGCCGGAAGCTCGAAGGCCCTGACCATTCTTTTTCATTGGAGCCTGACGAATTAAAAAACATGATCCAAGGTATCCGCGACACCGAACGTGCTTTGGGCCTACCAATTAAACGAGCGACAAAAGCGGAAAAGGAAATGTATCGTCTTGGCCGGAGAAGTTTGGTTGCGGCCTGCAGCATTCCAAAGGGAGCCAAAATATCTCGTAGGATGATCGAAGTAAAAAGACCGGGCTTTGGAATTCCAACCAAAGATATGAATCAAGTTATTGGCCGGCTAGCATCTCGGGATATCGAAACAGACGATATTCTTTCGTGGAAGATGATTCGGTAATTTAACCGACGTCTCTTTGTTGCTGTCGGCTGGTTTTTAGGTAACAGATTAATCAAAATCATAAATATATTGGTTTTTAAAGATTTATTTTGATAAGACTTGACTATTATTGACAACTATAAGCTATTTTTGATAAGATTTATACGGTCTCAAAAATAACATAAGAGAATATAGAGGGTTAGTATTATATGGATGAAATCAAAGAAAATGCTGTTTATACGCCAGCAGAAACTCAAAAAATTTTAAAAATCAGTGCAAGCACCATGACTCGCCTCATTAAAAAAGGATTGATTCATGCGGCCAAAATAGGGGGGCAATACCGCATTTTAGGTAAAGAAATTTTAAGAGCGATGTCGCCAAAATTGGAAGATAAAGTAGGAAAAATATACAACAAAGGCCGGCAATGGGTTCATGAAGACGATGATCCAAACAGAAAGGTCAAAAAATGAAAGATTTTTTCAAAAATAAGACAATTTTAGTCACGGGCGGCACAGGATCGTTTGGTAAAAAATTCATTAAAATGACTCTCGAAAACTTTTCACCAAAAAAAGTAATTATTTATTCCAGGGACGAAATGAAACAGTGGGAAATGCAGGATGAGTATAAAGAGTACGATAAAAGAAATGTGCTTAGGTATTTTATAGGCGATGTTAGAGACCGAGAGCGTTTAGAGAGGGCATTCCACGGTGTTGATTATGTGGTGCATGCTGCCGCAACTAAAATTGTACCGACAGCAGAATACAATCCAATTGAATGCATCAAGACCAACGTCAATGGCGCTATTAACGTGATTGATGCTGCAATTGACCAAAAGGTAAAAAGAGTCGTAGCTCTTAGCACCGACAAGGCAAGTAATCCTATTAATTTGTATGGTGCTACCAAGTTATGTTCCGATAAATTGTTTGTGGCTGCAAACGCATACACAGGAGACCAAGATACTCGTTTGTCTGTTGTTAGATATGGGAATGTGATGGGTAGTCGCGGCTCTATCATTCCTTTTTTTAGGTCTATCAAAAGCAAAAATAAGATTCCAATTACAGATATAAGGATGACACGATTCATGATCACACTTGAGCAGGGTGTGGAATTGGTTTGGCTGGCGTTGCATGAAGCAATCGGTGGTGAGATCTATGTGCCTAAAATCCCTTCGATGAAGGTGGTTGATATTGCCAAAGGAATCGCACCAAACGCTGAACACAATATTATAGGGATCCGACCTGGAGAGAAGATACATGAATCGCTGATTAGCGAAGAAGATGCTCGAAATACTTATGAATATAAGGATTGTTACAAGATCCTGCCGGCTATTTATGATTGGCATGAATGTGCGACTCGAATAGGTGACGGAAAGAGGTGTGAGGAGGGTTTTTCTTATGCAAGCGGTAACAATTCCAAATGGATGACAAGTGAAGAACTGTCTAACTGGATGGAGAGGGAATATTAATAGTAAAAAAAATTTCACCGTTAGAGTTGCCAGGCAGCCCGATTCAGATTGCTTGTTTGCGTGGCGAAATGATGCCGAGACGATTAGAAATTCACTAACTGGTAAATGCGTTACAAGAAAAGAACATGAGAAATGGTTTAAAAATGTTATTAACTCGCCGGAATACAAAATTTTTATTGCGGTCAAACCCAACCATCATCCAATAGGAGTTGTTCGATACACGATGAAGAAAAAGAAAAATTTTGAAGTACATATCAATTTAAATCCCCGGGAGCGCGGCAAAGGGTGGGGAAGCCGCCTCATTAAGCGGTGTAACAACCTTTTAAAAAGATCTGCTGCTGGAAGCCGAGTGGTAGCCCAGGTTAAAGAAGATAATTTTCCATCGCAATCAGTTTTTGAAAGGGCCGGTTACCGGCGTCACTCAAAAACTGGCGGAACGATTACTTACCAGTCAATTCTATAAATAATGCCGTGTTAGTAAAATTTCAATCCTCAAATTTTACTTTATCGGGCAATAAAATCTGCCTCAATATTTTTTCAGATCAATATATTGCAGCAGATTATGTAAGTTGGTTTAATGATCAAGAAGTTTGTAAATTTAATAGACATGGCGAAACTGTTTATACTCTTGAAAAAGCAAAAGAATATTATGAAGGCATCAAAAAATCTGAAAATATTATTGTTTTTGCCATTTGCGACAACAAAACGAACAAGCATGTTGGCAATGTTAGCTTAGATATTTCCGGACAAAACAAATCAGGCGATATTGCGATTATTATCGGTAATAAAGATTATTGGGGTAAAGGTGTGGCAACCGAGGCGTTTGGTTTAGTGATCAATTTTGCGTTCAATAGCCTTAACCTGAACGAAGTGACTGCAGGTATGACAACTAACAACATGGGAATGATTGGTGTTGTTGAAAAATTAGGATTTCAAAAAAAAGGTATCTCGAAAGATGCTCTTAAAAAAAAGAACGTTTACATGGACGTCGTCCAATGGGCGATGAGCAACCCAAAAAATTGAACAATTGCTGATGTTGCGGAACAGCTGAAAAAGTTCAAATAAATTAAAAAGGAGAAAAAAATGCGTTATTGTAAAAAGTGTGTACAGCCTGATACAAGACCTGGAATATATTTTAATAAGGAAGGAATCTGTGGGGCTTGTTTGCACCAAGACGAAGTAAATAGTGGGATTGATTGGAATGCCCGTGAGCAGGAATTAAAGGAAATCGCAGAGTGGGCTAAGAAAACCACCAAGGCCCCCTACGATTGTGTTATCGGAGTGAGCGGGGGCAAAGACAGTACTTTTCAAGCCCTCTATGCAAGAGATAGATTAGGATTGAGAGTATTGCTAGTTAATAGCGAGCCCGAAGGTATTAGTGAAATAGGAGCCCATAATATAGAGAATCTGATTAATTTAGGATTTGATACAGTTAAAATGCGACCAAATCCGAAAATCATCAAGCAGTTAATGAAGCGGGATTTTTACAAATACCTGAATCCCGTAAAGATCACAGAGTATTCACTATGGTCTTCTGCTTATATTATTGCTGATAAATTTGAGATACCTTTGATCATTCAGGGAGAGAATCCAGGATTAACCTTAGGTGTAAGAAATACCGGTGTAGGTACAGACAGTAACGCCCTGAACGCAAACAAGCAGAATACCCTTTCTGAAGACTGGAGATCATACATTAGCGATGAAATAAGTGAAAAAGACATGTATTTTTATCATTACGATAGAGAATCCATGAAGAAAAAAGGGATAAGAGGTGTATGGCTTCAGTATTACGCAAGAGAATGGTCTCCGCCTCATAATGTTGAGTTTTCTATAAAAAACGGATTAACTGTCAGGCAGGATTTTGACCCTAAGGATATCGGTTCTTATATCGGCTATTTTCAGATGGACTCAGATCTAGTGCAAGTTAACCAGCTTTTAAAATACATAAAATTTGGTTTCGGTCAATGTACGGATCATGCCTGCTATGAGATTAGAATAGGAAAGATAACGAGAGAACAGGGAGTAGAGTATGTAAAAAATTATGATGGAAAATGTGCCGACCGCTTTATTCAAACGTTTTGTGATTATCTTGGGATCACGGTGAAAGAATTTTGGAAGGTGGCTGATTCTTTTCGAGGGGACATGTGGAAGAAGAGTCCTAGCGAAGAATGGTTATTGAGAGATCCGGTATGGGAACAGGAAATAGCAAACGCATAACCAAGACAAGAAAGAAAACAAAAATTTTTTTTCTTGTTGCAAAATTTAACGAACCATTTTTTGATTATTTATGAGTATATTCTATCTAGTCGAAGATGATGATGCTTCCCTCGATTATTCGGATGGTACCATTGTCTCGCTGACACCTAAGGCTAACGAGTCTTTACGCCGCCGGGGATTAAAATATAAAATCATTGAGGATTATTATTCAGAAAAAGAATTATGCGCAAATGAGGTAGATTATTTTGATGCGCAGCTGAAATGGTTTGACGAATTTGATGAATTTTTAAAGAAAAATATTTCATTTTGTCATAAGTACGATATTGGCCTTGCCGCCGCTCACCATAATCGAATTATTTATCTTGTTGATTCCTTGATCATTCGTGCTCGGATATTGGAAGAGTTTGTTAAAAATACAAAACCAAGTGAAATACGCATTGTTAGCCTGGGCACTAAGAACGAAGGGGATTTCTCGATTTATAATTTTTTTAGAAAAGAACGCTGGTCTCTTTTACCTTTGATTAAACTTAATTCTAACGAAAAGATAAAAGGAATATCCGTGCGATGGATGACAAGAGATTTAGCAGAAACAAAAGCTTTATTTAGTCCTAGCAATAAAACAAGCCCCTTTTCACAATTGGCTAAACCGGTATTTAAAGAATGTATCGCCCCCTTCAAGCGATATTTTTATTATAAGAAAATCGCTGACCATTTGATTGAAAAGCCGGCCCAATCTTTGCATTCCATTCTTCTTCTTGATGCAGGCTCTGCGGCAATTGATTTTTTGATGGGGAAGGTGATTCGTTCAGGAGGTCGCGTATTTTTCAAAGATAATGATGAAATATCTTTGATTAATTCTTTGACAGGGCAAAAGCAGAAGATATCAGAGGCAAGTAGTCTCGAAACCATGAGTCATGAGGAATGTAAAAAGGCGGCAGATAAATTAGCCGTTTCCGGGCTTTTAGAATGGGTCAATCAATATACAAATCTTGATATTACTGCAATTGTTGAACCTTATCTGAGACACTTCATCGAAAGAATAATTCCTAAGATTATCAAAGAAATTAGATATCTGTTGGATTTTTTAAAGCAAAATTCTGTCGATGCTATAGTCGCAAGAGCTAGCGTGGGAGAAAACTACACGGCAGCGCTGCTAGCAGCTCAGATTTTAAATATTCCTAGGATTTGTTTTCAGCATAGCGTAGGTCCCCTGGATATGAAAAGCTGGGTAGTTGATGAGCTTAATTTGTTTGATCATAATTTTGCAATCAGTACGCCTTCCAGGCAATATTTTGAAAAAGAAGCAGCCCAAAACCCTAAATTTTCATGTAAAATTCGAGAATGCTCAGATAACCTGCTTGCGTTAAAAAAACAGCGCAAACAACCGCAAAACGCAAAGCCTTGTCTTATTTATTGTCCGTCTAAAGTGCCTTTTGGGATGCGGCATTTTAATACATTATATTATCCGGTGACTTGGTATTTTGAATTTCAAAAGCAAATACTTACCTTATTATCCAATAATTCCGAGTATGATATTATTTATAAACATTTAGACAGCCAAGAATGGGCCAATCAATCGGTTATCCCGTGGCTTAAAGAAAAGAATTTTCAAAATATTCAAATTAAAACAGGCCCTTTTAAGCGGTATTTAAATAAGGCCGATCGGGTTTTATTTGATTATCCATCAACAGGTTTATTCGAAACGGCAGCTGCTGGGATTCCGGTTTTTTCGCTATGTTATGATTCTGGGAAAATATGGCCGTCAATGCAGGAAGTTTTTGGCCGTTCCCTCCAGTATTTTAGCGATATTCAAGATGCCTTAGATAAAATCAGCGGATATTTAAAGGATCCAGCAGATCTTTATAAGATCAATCTTCCTTTATCCGACTCAAATAATTCAGAATATTTGAGTCGCATTATCGCAAGAAAAAAAGAAGTTTATGTCTAAAAGAAAAGAGATTTTGAAGCAGGCCGGAGTTTATTCAGGCGGCTCTGTATTAACGCAATTGATCACTGTGGTTGCCGGTATTTTATGCCGGCGTTTTTTAGGGCCGCTTCAAATGGGTATCTGGTCAACTCTTCAAATTATTCTCGACTATTCTAAATATTCGACGCTAGGCGTCATGAATGCTGTCTCCCGTGAAATTCCTTACCATATGGGGAAGGGAGAAGAAGGCGCTGCTGAGAAGATTAAAAATATTACGTTTACCTTTATTGTTGTCACTTCTATTTTTATTGGCCTATGCTTTGTTGGTTTTGTTTTGTTGACACGCGGATATTTTACGCCGGAATTGACTTACGGCCTTTTTTTTATTGCCGCGATTATCTTTTTGCAAAGAATTAATAATTTATTTATTTCGCTTCTAAGAAGTTATAAAGAATTTTCTTTAGCAGCAAAACAAATGGTTTTATCTGCTCTAGTAAATGCGGTCTTGGTAGCTTTTTTGACATATTTTTTTAAAATTTATGGGTTCATGTGCTCTGTGGCGCTGAGTTTTGTTTTTAATATTGTTTATATACAGCTGCATTACAAATTTCATTTTCGCTGGCAATTCAGCTTGAGGCCGCTTTGGCCCCTTATTAGATTTGGATTTCCTTTAATGATTATTGGTTTATTAATAACCGTGCTCAGAAGCATTGATAAGATCATGATCGTTAAAATGCTAGGATTTGAAAGTTTGGGTCTTTATAGTATCGCGATAATGATTTATGGCTATGCGGGCAGCTTTTCCACATCAATTGCCGTTGTGCTATTTCCTCACTTTCAGGAAAAATTCGGAAAAAGTGATAGGCCGGAAGATCTTAAAAATTATCTGTTAAAAGCATCAAAGGCATTCGCCCTATCCATGCCGGTCATTATTGGATTAATTTGGACAGCGGCACCTTTTTTCGCCGCATGGTTTCTTCCACAGTACATTTCGGGTATTCCGGCAATGAAAAACTTAAGTTTGGCCTTATTTTTTATTGCCCTTACGCAGCCCTATCAAGATTTTTTAATTACAACTAAAAAACATTTCTTTTTATTCCCTTTGCTCAGTCTTTCTTCTTTGCTCGCTTTTCTTCTTGATTACGCGGTTATACGTTTGGGATATGGAATTACTGGCGTTGCATATATGACAGCCATGGTATTTATGATCAATTTTATAACGACTTATCTTTTAAGTGCCCGTTATATTGCGGATCGGAAGACCATTATTGTTTATTTATTGAAATTTTTTGCGTGTTTTGCATATTTAATACTAATTCTTTTTGGTATCAATTCATCAATATCGGTTGAAGCCTTATCCCTAAAAGAAGCTATTGTAAAAACGGCCGTCTTTTTATTATTATGTTTACCTTATTTCATAGTATTAAACAAAGAGTTTGGACTGATTGCCTTGATTAAAAAGAAATTTATTGGAGAAAAATAATGAATTGTCGAATCGTTGTCTTGAACTATAACGGCGAGCATTATATTAAAAAATGTCTCCCTTCCATCTTGAAAGCGGCCCAAGGCGCGTCGCACCCGGCTCGAGTAACTGTTTTGGATAATCAGAGCACGGACCGGAGCCTCGAAATTATTCACTCGCAATTTCCGGAAGTTGAAGTGGATGTGGCGCCCGAAAACAAAGTTTATTGCTCTTATAATGACTATTTCCGAAAAATAGAAGAGCCGATCGTTATTATTCTTAATAATGATATTCGAGTAGAAGAAGATTTCATCGACCCTTTGCTAAAGGCCTTCGAAGAAGATCCTGGACTTTTTTTAGTCACCCCGAAAACAATGAATTTTGACGGCACCGAATACGAAGGCGGAATAAGCCAAAGCCGGATCAAATTTGGACTTTTTTGGCATAGCAGCCGGTTTTTGGGATACGAAAGAAAGCTTCATATCCCAAGCTGTACCATGGCAGCAGGATTTGGCGCCTTTAACAGAAAAAAGTTATTAGAGCTAGGCGGCTTCGACGATCTTTTTTTACCTGGGCGGTTGGAAGATAATGATGTCTGTTTTCGCGCCTGGCGGATAGGATGGGAGTGTTATTATGTGCCGCAATCCATCGTCTACCATGTAGGCGGAAAGGCTTTTCATGACAAATTTGGAAAGCGGGAAACTCTTATTTTAGGACACCGGAATTCTTTTCTTTTTTTCTGGAAAAATATTCGTTCATTTCGGTATTGGTTTGAGCATCTGCTGCTGCTGGGACCAAGGCTTTCGTTTGCGATTTTAACAGGAAATCGAGAGTTGGCAGTCGGATTTAAAAGAGCTTTACCGCTTCTGAAGGAGGCTTTTAAAAGGAGGCGAGCTACAGAAAATGAATCCTCAGCAAGAAAAGATAAAGAAATTTTTAAAATGGTTCCTTAATCTTTAGGAAGGTTCTGCAAATGAAAATTATAAAAAACGTTCTTATTAATTTAACAGTTGCTGCTGTCAGTATTGTTTTGGTCTTTGGCGGCCTAGAATTTAGCTATAGAACCTTTGCTAGTGAGCGGGTATCCACATATTTTGATGAGCAAACCGAAAAAGCCCTAGGGAAACCTGTTCCTAAGAAAGGAAAGGACGAATATCGTATTTTTATATTTGGCGGCTCATCGGCGTATGGATTTCCGGTTTCAGATCGTTTTTCGATCGCCGCTTGGCTCAGAAAAAGTTTCCCGCATTTGCTCCCCCAAAAAAAGGTAACGGTTATTAATTGTGCTTGGCCAGGGAAGTCTAGCCATCATGTTTTGGAGGGTGCCCGCACTGTTTTAAAGTATAAGCCGGATTTATTTATTATTTTTGAGGGACATAATGATGTGACCGTAAGCAACCGTTTATACCTTGATAATTGGCTTTATTGGCTCAATTTCAGGATATTTTATGCAAGCCATGCTTACCAGTATTTGCATAAGAGACTTAGCCGGATGCGTAAGAAGCTGGTTTATGGCCGTGCCGGGCATGTCGAAAAGCAGCATCGAGAAGAGGTGATTGCGCAAAAAGTTTACAAAGAAGAAGGGTTTGATGAAGCCGAGTATGATCGCATCCTAAATCGCTGGGCAAAGAACATGGAGAGTGTCGTTAAGATCGCAGAAAGAAATGCGATCTCGGTTATGTTTTTAAGCATGCCGTCAAACATCCGCGATATTCCTCCTGCCCAATCGTCTCACCGCTCGGATTTGAGTCCTGCACAGCTTCAAAGTTGGAAACTTTTGTTCAATGAGGGCGGGAAATACGAAAAAGAAGGCAAATGGAAGGAGGCTCTCAAGTCTTTTCAAATGGCAGCAGGCATCGACCCGACTTACGCAGGACTCCAATATTATATGGGGCGTGTTTATGAGGGAATGGGAAAATATGAGAAGGCGAAGGAACATTATGTTTTAGCGCGTGACTTGGACAGGCTTTCAATCCGATCTAAGACGAAATTGAACAGTAGAATGAAAGAGATTGTCGATAAAAATAACCTGCCATTTGTCGATGTGGTCGGGATCTTGGAAAAGGTATCGCCTAATGGGATCATTTCAAGTGAATTAATTTATGATGATGTCCACCCAACTGTGGTGGCGCAGCAAATGATAACGGACCAGATATTAAGAGAGCTGTGGCAAAAAGGCGAAGTGGATCCTTCGTCCGAATGGTATTGGGAAAAATTGAAAGAAGCTAAGCAGGGTGAGGAATGGAAGGTTGATGGCGGAGTTGATGGTTACCGATATGTTCTTCAAGGGCTGTATCTTTGGGAGCATGATTATTGCAAGGAGGCAATACCGGAACTTAAAAAAAGTCTTGAAAAAATGCCCTCATTTATCGATTCGTACGCATTTTTAGGCGATTGTTATATGAGGACAGATAACAAAAAGAAGGCTGCCGAAAGTTTTAATAAGCTCAAATCTGAAAACAAAGAGCACTTCGATAAGCTGATTGAAAAATACCCCCAGCTTAAAGAAAGCTATTCAAGGTCGATTGATTAATGGCTATTTCGGCTGTCATCATTGCTTGCGATGAAGAAAAAAAGATTGAGGAATGCCTTCGTTCTATTGATTGGGTAGATGAAATTATTCTTGTTGATGCTGAAAGTAAAGATAAAACGGCTGAAATAGCAAAGCGATACCGCGCTAAAGTTTACCAGCGGGTATTTGATAATTTTTCAAATCAAAAAAATTATGGCCTTCGTGAAGCAAAGGGAGACTGGATATTATCGATTGATGCCGATGAAAGAGTAACGCCCGAGCTTCGCGAGTCTCTCGAATTTATAAATCTTAACGGCTCAGCCTGTAATGGATTTTATTTATTAAGAAAAAACCAGATATTTGGAAAATATTTTTATTTTGGAGGAAATGGTCCTGAAAAACTACTTCGTTTTTTTAAGAAAGGAATGGGCTGGTTTGAACGGCCTGTTCATGAAAAGGTAGTTGTGGATGGAAAAATAGGAGAGGTAAAGGGAGAGCTGCTTCACCTTAGCACCACTTCTTTTACTGATTACAAACGAAAACTTCATTTGTATACAAAATTTGAGGCCGAAAAAATGGCTGAAAATAAAATGAACGCAAACTTTTCTGATATTTGGCTGAAGCCAATGGCTCGGTTTTTTTATTTTTATTTAGTTAAATTGGGTTTTTTAGATGGGTTGAAGGGACTTTTTTACCAAGCTTTATCTTCTTATTACTTGCATTTGAAATATCAAAAATTAAAAAAGATGCTGAAAGCACAGAAAATATAAATATGAGAATAGGCGTTGATATTCAAGCAGCAAAAGGAAAGGTTACTGGGTTAGGGGTTTATGCGAAGTGTTTGTCGGAAGCTTTGCCTAGACGAAACAAGGGAAACCATAATGTCAGCTTTTTGAATGCCAAGCAAGATGGGGACTGGAACACCATTGAAAGGCTCTTTTGGGAAAATTGGACATTACCCAAACTAGCTAAAGAAAATCAGATTGATTTGTTACACGTAACTGCTTATGCGCCGCCTTTTCACAAAACGTGCAAGCTGGTAGTGACCGTCCATGATTTGATTGGGATGGCATTTCCTAATCAATTAGGGTGGCCAAGCCGATTGTATTGGGGGTATTGGCTGCCGCAGGCGGTCAAAAAAGCAGACAGGATCATTGCGGACTCAGAACATACAAAAAAAGACATCATAAAATTTCTTAAAATTCCAGCTGGAAAAATCAAAGTTATTTATTTAGCTCCTCCGCAGGGATTTAAAACAATAAGAGATTCATTGAATATAGGAAAAATTAAAAGCCGGCTAGGCATTCAAAAAGAATATTTTTTAACAGTTGGGACTTTGGAGCCACGGAAGAATTTTATCAGAGCGTTAAAAGCATTTTCTAGGTTTAAATCAGAAACTCAAGATAAGAGGTTTCAATTAGTTGTAGCGGGATCTAAGAATTTTGCTCACAGTGCATATTTCGAAGAACATTTTAAACCCTTTATGTCAGAAGATATTGTTTTCACAGGATATGTGTCGAATGAAGATTTGAATGAGCTTTATTCATCTGCTTGCGCTTTTTTATTTCCGTCTCTTTATGAAGGGTTCGGATTTCCTGTTTTAGAAGCTTTTTCTTCTGGAACAGCTGTTTTGACATCTCGAGCCACCTCTTTGCCTGAGGTGGCAGGCGAGGCGGCTTTATATGTCGACCCTTTAAATATAGACGATATTACCAAGGGTATTAAAATTCTTGCCGAAGACGAAACTTTGAGAGAAAAATTAGTCGGTAAAGGGCTGGAAAGAGTTAAGGAATTTTCATGGGAAAAAACAGCGGATGAAACGATAAAGGTATATGAGGAGTTATCATGAAATTATCAAATGAAGATCAAGCGGTATTAAAAAACATTCAATCTGAATATGATCATCTGTTTGAAACTGATCCTATTCGCGACGAAGACAGGGCTTATCAATGGTTTACGAATCAAGTGTTTAAAAATAAACCCGAGGCGGTTAGCTTATTAGACATCGCCTGCGGAGCGGGATATTTTCTAAAAAATTTGAAAGAAAAATTCGGTTCCGCCTGTTCATTGAATGGAATTGATTTTTCATCCAAAGCGCTTGAACTTGCAAAAAACGAATGTCCCGGAGCTTCACTTTACCAGGGGCCGGCCGAAGACCTGCCTTTTGAAAAAGAAGCTTTCGATGCTGTTACCTGCCTGGGAAGTTTGGAGCATTTTTTTAATGCTGAAGGGGCTTTAAATGAAATGAAGAGGGTATCTAAGCCGGGCGCTCGCGTGTTTATTTTGGTTCCCAATATTTTTTGGTATAAAGATTTTTTGTCGGTGCTTTTTACAGGTACCCGAAAAACGCGTAATCAGTCTCATGAGACGTTTTTGAGTTTGGGAGAGTGGAAAGATGTTCTGGTGAAGGGCGGGTTAAAAGTAGTAAAAACTGAAAAATATAACGGTATTGCCAAGGCTAAATGGAAGCAAACGATTAAAGATCTGGTGATCCCAACTCGATTCTCTTACCATTTTTTATTCGTTTGCACTGTTGATTGAAAAATGAAAATCAAGCGTCTTAGCCGTAAAAAAATTGCCAAAGGGTATTGTTTTGAAATGGTTACTGATCGTGTGGTGTGGCCAAATAGAAAAGTGTTAAAACGCGACCTGATCATTCATGGCGGTATTAGCGTTATTGTTCCTGTTGTGGACAAAAAAAATCTGATTTTAATTCGCCAGTTTCGCTACGGAGTGGCTGGTTATATTTGGGAGGCGCCGGCGGGGACTATTGCAAAAAATGAGACGCCGCTTGCATGTGCCAAGCGCGAAATTTCTGAAGAAATTGGTTATAAAGCAAAAACCTGGAAAAAGCTTGGCCGATGTTTTACATCGCCCGGCTATAACACAGAAATCATTCATTGTTTTGCCGCATCCCGCTTAAAAGAGACGCAAACCCAACTTGAGGAAGATGAGGTTTTGAGAGCAGAAATTTTTTCGATGGACGAAGTGAAGCAAATGATTAATTCTAAAAAAATTCAGGATGCCAAAACCTTACTTGCCCTTTCTTATTTTTTTGCGGGCAAGAATAAATAAGATTAATTACTTTTTACTTGTCTTAATCAAGAGAATCGTAGCAAATTTTCTTGGGATCACTCTAGCTTCAAGCCAAGCAATCCCCATATAAAAAGCATTAAGGACCTTAAAGCATCCGGCAAACAAAGGATTAACAGGCTTGTTTTGCGGAGTTTTTTGGAGGGCAGTTATTTTCTTTCTTTTAATTTTTAAATCAAAAATTGTAACGGCAAGCCACATAGCTATTTTATCCAGAAAGCCAACGACCTTTTTAATCTCGATAGGCTCAAGTTTCGCAGCGTTCAAATTTTGAGTCAACTCATCGAGATTATAACGTCGGTAATGCTCAACAAATTTATCGTCCTTGGCATAATAAAATTTCTGATGCGGAATGGTGACAATTAATTTACCGCCTGTTTTTGTGATCCGGCTTAACTCATTAATGGCTTTTTGGTCATCTTTCAAATGTTCTAAAACTTCTGAGGAAAGAGTATGGCTAAAAGCACCGTCTTTAAAAGGAAGCCGCGCTGCATCAGCCGCCACATAAAGTCCTTTTTGATTAATTTTTCTTAAAGCCCTAAGAGCGTTTAATGAAAGATCAGAATACACAATTTTTTCCGTTTTGGTCATGACAGGTGACATGCCGGAGCCTATTTCGCCGATTAAGTCGTAGTTTTCATTTTTCAATGAATTTTCAACAGCTCGTTTTCTGAGGCGATAATTGTAAAGATAATTTTTGAGCGCGACATAGTTGTCTTCTGTAAAAAAATCATCAAATCGATTATCGTGACCTTGAGTCATTAATTTGCAGAAATTAGGAGGTTAAAAAAAGGCGTTTATTTTGGTCAGTTCTTTTTTCAAAAATGGGGAAGTGACAAAAACCCAGCTTTTCCAGCAAGTACTTAACGCTAGTTCCTAAAACACCCAACCCATACTTGATGGAGCGGCTAAAGTTGATCGAGGAAGCTTCAGGGAAATATTTGGTAGGACAGGAAATTTCACCAATGCGGTAATTAAAAAAAGCTGCCTGAGCCAAAAATTGATTATCAAAAATGAAGTCGTTGCTATTGGCTTCAAGGGGCAAATTTTCCAAAACACGCCGGTGGAAAGCGCGGTATCCCGTGTGGTATTCAGATAATTTCTCTCCCAATAATAAGTTTTGCGTCAGGGTTAAGAATCGATTTGCGATATATTTATGAAGGGGCATTCCGCCTCTTAATGTGGTGTTGCCCAGAATTCGTGATCCTAAAACCACGTCGTAAATGCCGGATGCGATCATGGCAGTCATTGCCGTTATCAATTTAGGGGTATATTGGTAATCAGGATGCATCATTACCACAATATCAGCCTCACGTTTAAGGGCTTCCAGGTAGCAGGTTTTTTGATTAGCTCCATAGCCTTTGTTATGAGGGTGAATAACGGTAGTGATCCCAAGTTTTTTTGCCACTCTTAAAGTTCCATCGCTTGAAGCATCGTCAACCAGAATAATATTGTCTACATAGTCAAAAGGTATTTCCTGATAAGTTGTTTCCAATGTTCGCTCAGCATTGTAAGCCGGCATCACAACAATAACTTTTTGCCCTAAAATCACATCGAATACCTTTCGTGCTGAGATCCATGGTAATGAATCGGGTTTAAAAACTCTTCATATTGAAACTGCTTAGCTTTACGTTTCAACAAGACTCTCTCGCCGTCATCGTAAATTAATTCTAAATCAGAATCTTTTTTAAGCTTATTAATCTTATCATTAATCCAATTTTTGTCATAAGGATAAGCGTTAACCGAACGGGCAAAGAAGTAGCAATCCGCATTGTTGTAGATCGGGTTATAAGGATGCCCCTTTTTTTCATAAGGCCCTGAAAAATACATATTAAATTTTTTATAACCAATATAGGGAAGCAGGTGGCCTTGTGTTGCAACGATTGCCTGAGGAGGCAATTTTGAAATTTCAGAGATTGTTTTTATTTGAAAAGCATTAATGCTATGGCTAAGAAAATTTCCACCGGAAAGTAAGAGTAGAATAAGGAAAAAGCCCCGCAAAAAATATTCTTGCCATGAAAATTTATTTAGCCAGTTGGACAAGTTTCTAAGTCCTGATACGAAAGCAAAGAATAGAAAAGGAATGACTACAGCTGAGTAATGAAAGCGCAAATCAGAAAAATGTCCGTGCTCATCGTTCCACATACAAAAAGGAGGAATAAGTGCGGCCAGCACCATCAAATACCAAGGAGAAAGGAGAGGTAAGAACAATGTTAATTGAAGCAGTTTTAACTGTGTCTTAATTTTGGCATACGGCCAGAAAAGATTTTCTATTAAAACCCAGGGGTGAGTTAAATAATAAATTAAAACTTCTTTTGAGTTGGAGCCGACATCTTGGAAATTATTTGTTGAGCCCGCTAAAATGTTACTTCCCGTAAAAGGCAGAAAAATTTGCGTAAGAAAAAGAGCGTATAGTGTAGAAAGGGCTATAGAGACAAGCCCGAACCTGCGCTTTCCTTTAAAGAAAAGAAAAAATAAGCCGAGAGCCAGCACGTAAAGCGCAGCATCTTCCTTGACTAGCAGTATCAATATTATTGAGAAAATGTAGCTTTTAAATTTATTGCAAACAAAAAAGTAGAGTGCGGTAAAAATCAGGAGCGGATAAAAAGCCTCAACCAAAAAATTCATTTCTAATAAGTTTAGAAGATAGCGAAAATTTAAATATAGAAAAGCTATTGCAAGAGGTAGCCAAGTGTTCGGAAAAATACGGCGGGCGAGCAAAAAAAGAGGCAGTGCTCCCAGCGCCAAAAGAGGGCCGTAGACAACAATTAGAAACAAAGAATTTTTAAATAGGAGCCAGAACGGAGCGAAAATGTAGAGAACATTGTTTGCGTGATAAAACCAATGGAGCATGCCGGTAAAATTAATCTTACCTTGCCAGAAATAATGCAGCATGTAGTCGTAAAAAGAAAATGGAAGGAAATTGATGTTTGCAGTCAAATAAGATGTGATTTGATTCCACAGAAAAAGGATGCTGTAGACGCTTATCAGAACAGCAATTCCTTTGTAGCCCCGAGACCATTTTGTGAGATTGGTAAATATAGTGTTAACCCAAATCTTTCGGTTTGGATGAATGAGAACCCCAGCAGTTACTAGAATGAGAAAAAATTGATAAATTTTCCTTATAGATTTACTGCCAAAAACTTTCGGCAGCCACTCAGGGGCCGGATACCCGGCGATAATCATAATCAGACATAAAACTCCTGTGAATCCTGCTAAAAAGAGTATTGATGTTGAGATGGTTTTTAAGGCAGTATTAGGCTTAATCATTGGGGAAGTTTATCGAAAATATATTAAATATTAAAGATATAAAGATAGGAACAGGTGATTTACGGCGAAATAAACGATATAATCCCGGCAAAACGAAAGCGGATACTAATGAAAGAAAATTATTTAGCCGGATTTGAAGGAAAGATCGCGAAGCTGTTAACACTCCTCGATAGAAACCCCTATTCAAAAACATGCGGGTGTTTTGACCGCAATTTTTGGCACTATAAAATAAAAGATTTTCCCTCAGGAATGTCTCAAGAGTTTGCTTTAGCTCTAGCTTTGGTTCATGAACTTAAAGATTCGGCCAACCCTTTTTACAAAAAAGAAACGCTTGCATCATATGTGGCTTCAGCGATTCAATATGCTCATGTCTCATCACGGAAAGATGGATCTTGTGATGATTATTTCCCTTATGAAAGGGCGTTAGGGGCAGCCGTCTTTTCTCTTTATGCTCTTACGGAGTCTTATTTGCTTTTAGACTTGGGCAATAAGGACCATATTGATTTTTTTAAATTGCGTGCCAAATGGATCATGACAAATGATGAATCGGGACGCCTTTCAAATCATCACGCTATTGCGGCCCTTGCCCTTTATAACGTTTATCTGATCACGAATGATGCTATTTTTAAGAAAGCGGCCCAGAAAAAGGTAGAGCAAGTTCTCGAGTGGCAAAATGAAGAGGGGTGGTACGAGGAGTATGAGGGCTGTGACCCGGGTTATTTGACGGTTTCCATTGATTTTCTTGCGCAATATTACAAAAAAACAGAAGATGCGAAAGTGTTAGCCTCATTAGAAAAGGCTCTAGATTTCTTTTATCAAATCCAAAATCCTGACGGGACATTGAGCCCGGAGGTCGGATCACGATTCACGGCTATTTTTCATCCTAATGGGTTTGAAATATTAGCCGAAAAATTTGAAAAAGCAGCCCGGGTGGCTAATTCCTATTTATCTGCCAAGATTGGAAATCGACTGCCTGATATGAGTGATGATTATGTCATAGGGCATATGCTGATATCTGAGCTAAATGCTTTTAAGAATTTTAAACGGAGAGATGTCTCTCACCTTAACACTTCATTCGAAACACAAAAGAGTTTGTATTATAAAAAGGCCGGTCTTTTTATTCGAAGCAATGGAAAAAAATGGGCAATTTTTAATCTTTTAAAAGGAGGATCAGGCAGGATCTATGATGAAGGTAAGCTTGTTTACAGCGATTCGGGCGTGGTAGCTAAAAAAGGAAAGGGGCTTCTCGTTTCTGCGATGGTGGATCCTGAAGCTATGATACAGATCCGTGAGAATGGTTTTGTCGTGCGTAAACACTTGATGATCTATGCGCAAAAATACGCGACGCCACTCATTTTTTTATTATTTCGTCAATTCCTTTTCTTCTTCGGTCCATTTAAGAGGTCAAGCCAACGTTTAAGAAAGTTTTTACAGAAAAAAATGATCCTTGGCAAAAAACCGGCCGTTGCTTTCTATGAAAGAGGTATTTCTTTTAGCGGAGAAGAGATCGTGATAAAAGATCGAATCGAAAAAAGCGAAGGAATTACTAAAGCCTCCTTAAGTCAAAGCCTTGTCCCGCGTTACATTGCTGTTTCTGAATGTTTTGAAATAGAGTCTCTTAACAGAAAATTTATTCCTTTGGAGGGTAAGGGCGGGATTTTTGAGAAATCTCAGGTCGTTTAATGAAAAAAAGATTTCTTTCACTTCTTTTAACGCTTTTGATCTTCTCCCTGATCTTTAAAAGCATCGATCTTAATTCATTCAAAGAAGCTGTAACCCAGATTAATTACCGTTATTTATTACTGGCTTTAAGTTATTTTTTAATCTATCCATTTATTGGAATTGAACGTTGGCGTCGCATGGTGACCGCGCGCTACCCTTTTAAATTTAAGGAAGCATTCAAGATTTATTTTATAGGCGAGTCGCTGAATCTCGCCCTGCCTTCCAAAGCCGGAGATCTTTCTAAGGGGTATTTTCTTAAGAAGGCCGGAGTATCGTCTTTCTCCTATGGCTTAAGCACAGTGGTTTTTGAAAAGCTTTTGGACTTTTTGTCGCTCGGATTTGCTTTTTTGATCGGGTTGCTGTTTATTCACGGCAGCGGGGAATTTGTCGGAAAGATAATTTCGATTATTGCGCTTTTTGGCGCGGCTTTTATCTTTTTCTTATTTTTAGACAAAATGAGATTTATTCGAGGCCTTCTTTACAAGTTCAAGTTAAAAAAGATATTAAGATCATTTCGAGACATTATATCTTTCGTTAGGGTCATTAAAAAAAACCATCACCGGGTTTTGTTTTTTTCTCTCATTTTTGTTTCGATCATTTTTTGGCTGGGGCATTTTTTTCAAATATGGCTGTTTTTTAAAGCCGCCAATATGGACATTACTTTTTTACAGGTTCTTTTTTATGTGCCTATTGCTATTTTTGTGACCCTCATTCCGATTACGATTGCTGGGATGGGGACCCGGGATGCGATGCTGATTTTTTTACTTCAAGGCTTTATACCACGTGCCACGATTGTTTTGGGTGGACTTCTTATAACGCTTCGTTATTTTATCCCCGCGGCGTTTGGTTTGCTGTTTATTAAGAATGCGGTCGACTATGTAAAGATCAAAAAACCCAAACGAATTAAAAAATGAATCTAATTAATAATTTTCAGAGCATTCTAATCGCAGCAACTTTTTTACCTATAGTTTATTTTTTGGGCAGTTTATTTTTGCTGAAAACCGATTCGCTTTCAATCGAGTGGAAAGGAATCGTACGGCAGGCTATCGGCTTTGGCATTTTGAGTTATCTGATGGTTCTTTTGGGGGTGTTAGGCTATTTAAAGGCAAGTGTATTTTGGGCTATGTATGGGATACTGCTGCTTTTATCGATTACTAAAATCCGTGGCTGGCTAGATTGGGCGGGAAACATCTGTGGGAGATTTTCAGAAGAAACCGGGTGGCTAGGACGCTCAGCGCTTGTGCTGGGCGCAATTTATTTTTTTATTTTGCTCATTGGAACACTTGCTCCCGAAATTGGAACCGATGCGCTTTGCTATCATTTAGCGACCCCTAAAGCCTTCCTTTCAGAGGGAAGAATTTTTTATTCCCCCTATGACATCAATTCTATATATCCTTTTTTTCAGCAGATGCTTTATCTGTTTGGATTTGGTTTAAAAAATGCTGTTTTGGCCAAAATGATTCATTTTGAGATGGGTGTCCTTCTTTTTCTTTCCGTTTTTTTAATTTTAAAAAGATTCCAAGTCTGCCAGGCATTTTTTTGGGCGCTGCTTTTTATGATAACGCCCGGCATTACCAATCAAATGACAACGGCTTTTACGGATATCGCTTTAACGCTTTATGTCTTACTTGGAATATACTTTTTATTTGACGGCGTTGAAACAAACAAGAAGCTCTTTTGTTTTTTGGGCGGGCTTTTCTTCGGCTTTGCGTTCTCAGTTAAAGCAATAGCAGGAATCTATCTGGCGGGCGCCGCGGCGGCGTGTTTTGTTATTTTGTTTTCAGGGAAAGAAAAAAAATATTTAAGCGGATTTGCAGCTGGAACATTTCTGGCACTGCTCGCTTTCCTTTTAGCGTGCAGCTTTTGGTATTTGAGAACCTACCTAGTCATAAATAATCCCTTTTACCCTTATTTTTCAGGCGTTGGGTCTGGCGTTGAATACAACGTTGGAGGACGGGGGATCTCGTTTTTGAATTTTATTTTACTTCCGTGGGATTTAATAGTTCATGCCACCTCGTTTGGTAATCGAAGCGATCAGATAGGCCCGGTTTTTTCGCTGATCTTACCCTTTGCTATCTGGGCTGGAATTAAGATCAAACAAGCAAGATATTATTTGAGCATGGTTTTAGTCTCTTTAGTTTTATGGTTTTTGGTGGCAGAACGATCTCGGTTTCTATATCCGGCGCTGCCGCTCTATTTTGTATCCGGAATTGCCGGAATAGAGCTTTTTCGGGAAAGATTTTTTAAGGTAGGCACTTTATTAAGGCTCCTGTTTTTTACGGTCCTTTTAGGAGGTGTTGCTTTGAGCGCTTACCATTACCGTTATCAGATGAAATTGTTTACAAATACGTGGAGCCAGCAGGATTTTAGGCAAAATTTGGAGCGAAGCAAAGTAATCACAGATTACATCAATCAGGAACTGTCGGAAAATGTAAAGATTTTAAATGCTGAAGAAATTCATCGGTTTTATTTTGAAAAACCAATCGTGAGAGAAGGTTTGTTTGCAAAGGAAACGCGCTATCACGAAAAGCATAAAACACCAGGAGAGATAATTAGCTTTTTGAAAGAAAATGGATTTACTCATGTTTTGATTTCAGAGCCGATTGGGACTAAAAGAAACCTTGATAACCTTCGTGTTGGGGTGATCCTTAGCAATAAAAAATACGCGAACAAGTATTTTGAAAAAGTATTTGAGGGCGATTCGCTAAATAAAAAAGATCAGAAACATCACTATATTCTTTACCGGATCGAATAGTCCAGTTATTATACCCGCTATGAAACAAGCAGAAATTATTAAATCAGATCTTGATGTTACAGTATTGCTCCCTGCCTTTAATGAGGAGAAGGCGATTGCGGCAGTCATTGATGACATTAATCAAGTTATGGAAAATACTCGCTATCAATATGAAATTTTGGTAGTGGATGATTGCTCAAAAGACCGAACAGTTGAAATCTCGCTTGAAAAAGGCGCCCGAGTAGAACAGCATGTAACGAACAAAGGAAGCGGTGCAGCGCGCAGAACGGGTATTCGCCGCGCTCGGGGCGAAATTATCGTAGTTTTAGATGCGGACGGCACTTATTCGCCGCAAGATATCCCCAAAATGCTTGAGATGTTTCCTAAGTATGATCAAGTGAATGGAGCCAGGACTTCCGAAGAAGGTACCTTAAAGATATTGAGAGCGCCAACCAAATGGTTTATTAGAAAGCTGGCTTGTTATTTATCGAAATCAAATATCCCCGACCTTAATACGGGTCTAAAAGCTTTTAAGCGCAGTATTATGCTGAAATATTTATGGGTAATTCCTGATGGGTTTTCCTGCGTTACGACAATGACACTTGCTTTTTTGTGTAATGGCTACAACGTAGGATGGGTTGACACCAGATATCATAAACGAATTGGGGAATCGAAATTTCACCCAATTAAAGACACAGTGAAATATATGATGACAGTTATTCGTTTAATTATTTATTTCAATCCCTTAAGTGTTTTTCTGCCCTTAGGATCTATTGTTTTGGCTGTTGGTCTTTTGCGCTGGATTATTGTAAAGGTTACGGGAGGCGAAGGTATTTTTCTTGGCCCTATTATGGTTCTCGCAGCTTTTGTGATATACGCAATTGGGTTTTTAGCTGACCTGATTGTTGCCCAGGCTAAAAATATCAATTCAGCATCTATCGCTGAATAATCGGTTTTTTCCCTGTATGATTTCTGAAATCCAAGATTTTTGTAAAAAATGTCAAGAGTGCTGTAAGTGGGAAGGTTATGTCTACGTAAGCCAGTTCCGCATCGAAGAAATTTCAAAATTTTTAAATATGCCGGCTGATAAAATTATGGATGATCATTGTGAGTTAATAGGAAAACAATTAGTTCTTAAAGGTCATGGTCACGAAGATTGTGTTTTTCTGGGTAATGGGGGCTGCGCGATTTATCCGGTCCGCCCCATGCAATGCCGAACCTTTCCGGAAGGCTGGAAGGAAGGGAATGGGGCCGAAGATTGCCCCTTGGTTAAAAAAGGTTTTTTATCTCCGAAAAAGGCCGGATAATTTTGGCTAAGGAGAAGCGCTCGGCCAAATATTTTGTTTATATCGTAAAGTGTTCTGATGGATCGTTTTACACCGGTTATACAAATAACCTAGAGAATCGCATCAAAGCTCATAATAGCGGGCGAGGAGCAAAATGTTTGCGCGGCAAGCTTCCTATAAAGCTCGTCTATTCTGAAAAACACAAAACTCTCTCATCTGCTTTAAAGGTTGAGTACCGAATAAAAAAAATGTCACATCAAGAAAAGGCTGAAAAAGCAAAAAATATTTAACGAGCCTTCCGTTGTTTCTCAGGGTTTAATGTGTAGAATAACTGTCTTATGAGTAAGAAAGTTTATATAAGGACCTTTGGTTGTCAGATGAATACTTATGATTCTCAGGTGGCACTTGGGTTTTTAAAAGATAGCGGATATGATCTTATCAGTGATGAAAAGCAAGCGGATATTATTTTAATTAATACCTGCAGTGTTCGTGAGCATGCTGAAGATAGGGTGTATGGCATGCTTCATTCTCTCAAAAGAAATAAGCAGAAAAATAAGAATCTAATTATTGGTGTCTTGGGCTGCATGGTAGAAGAGCACCGGGAGAAACTTTTTCAAAAATTTCCTTATGTCGATCTTTTGTGCGGCACACGGAATTTAAAAGATCTCCCCAAGTTAATCGAAGATGTTAAGAAGAAAAAAGAGCAGATCGCGCGTATTAATCAAGAAGGGATAGGAGTTGAATATCTTGAGACAGCGCATCGAGAGTCAAAAATCCATGCATTTTTGCCTATCATGACAGGCTGCAACAAAGCATGCACCTATTGCATCGTTCCCATTACACGCGGTCCTGAAGTTTCAGTAGCTAGTTCTGAGATATTAAAAGAGGCAAATCGTTTAGCGGGTGAAGACTTTAAACACATTACTCTTTTGGGGCAAAATGTTAATTCATACGGCAAAGACAGCATGGAAGAAATGAGTTTTGCAGAGCTTCTCGGGGAGTTAAATAAAATTAGGGGAATCGAGAAGATTAGTTTTACGACAAGTCATCCGGAAGATGCCACGCCAACACTTTTTGAAGCGATCCGAAATCTAGAAAAAGTATCCCGAAGATTTCACTTACCCCTTCAATCCGGATCAGACAAGATTCTTAAAAGAATGAAACGGCTTCACACTATCCGGGACTACAAGGAAAAAATTGACTTGCTGAGACGGGAAGTTCCCGATATTAGCATTACGACTGATATTATTTTGGGTTTTCCGGGGGAGAGTGAAGAAGAATATCTGGATACCAAAAAAGCATTGGAACAAATTCGTTTTGATGGTGCTTTTATTTTTAAATACTCTGAAAGGCCCGGCACCCCGGCTGCCCGCCTTAAGGACGACGTACCTCTAGAAATTAAAAAGAAACGGAACCAAGAGCTGTTGGATCTTCAAAAAGGAATTACAAAAGAAAATAATGCTAGGCGGGTAGGTTGCCGATATAAAGTATTGGTTGAAGAGCCGAGCATGAAAAATCCGGAAGAATTTTTAGGGAGAAGTGTTCAGGATCAGAAAGTGGTTTTTTCAGCCTCGGATTCTAAAAAGGTTAAAGCAGGGGAAATGGTAATGGCCAAACTAATATCGGTAAGCGGCGATACCTTTAGAGGAGAAATTTGTGAATAGGTTTATATTCTTCTGTGTTTTGTGGTTTGTGGTTTGTAGTTTTATGACTTCTTGCGCTACAGCACCCAAAAGTACGGTTAACATGGGGGATCCTTCAACTTATGTAAAAGTAAATTTTCTAAAGGGTAATTATGATGAAGTAATTCGATACAGTCGGACACTCGGTATACTTAATGAAAGAGGTGATCGCTTAAGCATTCTTTATTATGTCGGCGTCAGTCAATTAGCGAAAAAAGATTTTGAAAATGCCCGCAAAAGCTTCAAACTTTTAAAAGAAAGAGATAAATCGAAAAAGTATCAGGATATATCTGATATTCGAATCGCTGATTCTTATTTTGTTGACGGAAAATATCATCAGGCCCTGAGGCTTTACGGGCCCCTTATTAGCCGATATCCCACAAGTGATTACTTACCCTATATTTATTACCGTTTGGTGCTGGCGAGTCAAAAGACCGGCAATTTTAAACAGGCAAAGCAATATTATGATGCGCTGCAGAAAAAATATCCTGAAAGTCTGGAGTCAGTGCGCCTTGAAATGGCCTTGGATCCGATGGATTTAGATGGTTACAGTGTTCAGGTCGGCTCGTTTTCGGATCGCGGGAAGGCCGGGCAAGTTCGCGTGAAACTTCTCAATCGTGGATACCTTGCTTCGATTCGCGAATCAAAACGGGAGGATGTTACTTATTATCGCGTTCGCATATCTTGCCAAACCCGTTCCCAAGCAGAGCGAGTGGCTGCCAAGCTTCGATTGGAAGGTTATTCGACGAAGGTCTACCCATGAGGCGGCCCAAGGCCGCCAGTGGTCAGTGATTGGTGATTAGTGGTTAGTAAGGCAATCACTCCGGAGAGAATGCGAAAGCTTGATGAGATCAGTATTAAAAAATATGGGATTCCTAGTGTTGTCCTGATGGAGAATGCGGGTAGGGGCGCAGCACTTCGAATCCTTGGTCTTATTAAGAAAAATCAAAAAATACTAATTATTTGCGGCAGTGGAAATAATGGGGGCGATGGTTTTGTGGTGGCGAGGCACTTGGCTAATCAAGGAATTAAAGTTGGAGTCATTTTTTTAGGGAACGTTAAAAAACTTACTCCTGACGCTAAAATTAATTACGGAATTATTAAGAGAATGAAAATTTCAATTAATACTGCTAAACAACTAAAACCTCTTCTTTTAAAATCCAACTTAATAATTGATGGAATTTTTGGAACCGGTTTGACCCGTCCTATTGAAGGTGAATTGGCTGAAGTGGTTGAATCCATAAATCATTCAAAAAAACCGGTTGTGTCACTCGATATTCCCTCAGGTCTTAACGGAAAGACGGGGAAAGTGATGGGAAGTGCTATTAAGGCAAAAGAAACCGTGACTTTTGGTGCTCCCAAAACCGGCTTTTACAAAAACGACGGCCCTCGGCATGCCGGGAAAATTACAATAGTCGATATCTCCATTCCCCAAGCCTTATTCTAGTCTTCTGTCTGATCCTCGTAGATTGAAGACACAGAAGATTCAGGGTAAGAAAGGAGAAGAAATACCACTCAAAACAATTAGCGCACTTTGCGGAGGCGAGGAGATCCTCTGCCATTTTAATGGCAGATAGCTCCGAGCGAAGCGGCGCGTTTTGAGTGGTATTTCTTCCCCTTCCTCAACTCGATGACACTTCAATACTCTCTCTTGACCTTTTTTATCTCTTTTGTTACAAGGAGCTATGAATCAGACCCAACCCCGTAAACCAGATTGGTTAAAGCGTCCTTTACCTCAGGGCTCAAGTGAGCCGACCCAGCGTTTAATCCGTAAACTGGGATTAAACACGGTCTGTAAAGAAGCTGGATGCCCCAATAAACAGGAGTGTTTTTCTAAGCAAACGGCTACTTTTTTAATCGGTGGTAAATTTTGCACAAGAAACTGCAAGTTTTGCTCGGTGGAATCCGGAAGACCTGAAGAGATTGACCCCGAAGAACCGGAAAAAATAGCAAAAGCCGCAAAAGAAATGAATTTAAAGTATGTTGTTATAACCTCCGTCACTCGAGATGATTTAACGGATGGTTTGGCAAATCATTTCCGCGCAACCATTCAAGCAATTCGCTGTCTAACGCCTGAAGTTTCTATCGAAGTGTTAACTCCGGATTTTAAAGGCCGGAGGGAATTGATCGAAATAGTTTTGAAGGAAATGCCCCAGGTATTTAATCACAACATTGAAACGGTACGGAGACTTACCCCGCTTATTCGTTCAGAGAGCGATTATAAAAGAAGCCTTTCGGTTTTGAAACTTGCAGCCTCTTATAATCCAAAGATTAAAATTAAAAGCGGCCTAATGGTTGGTTTGGGGGAAAGATGCGAAGAAATCGTAGAATCATTAGTGGATCTGAAAGAGGCTGGAGTCCAAATGGTTACAATTGGCCAATATTTAAGGCCCCATACCGGATGTTTGCCTGTTAAAGAGTATCTAGAGCCCCAAAAATTCGCTTTTTATACTAAAAAAGCGAAGGAAATAGGTTTTTTTGCGGTTCGATCTGGACCTTTTGTTCGAAGTTCCTATAATGCTAAAGAATCCTTCAGCGAAATGTCAACTTCGCCCGGTATTTAGCCGTTAATTAGTAAACCTGATTAGTATGGGTATATTAAATATGGATTTTGAGTTAATTTTAATTAAAAAGGAATGTAAAGTCAGTGGTTAAGAAAAAGATAAAAAAAAGAAAAAAAGTTAAAACACATCCGCCGCTTGTTTTGGATCCAAAGCACAGCTTTATCCAGGAAGCTAACCGGATGAAAAGACTCCCGCCCTACCTTTTCACATTAGTAGATGATATTAAAAGGGAAGTGGTCGCGACTGGCGTTGATGTAGTTGATTTTTCGATGGGGAGCCCTGATCTGGAGCCGCCCCAGCATATTATCGATGCTCTTAAAAATTCGCTTCATAACCCGGGTGTTCATCGTTACTCAAAATGGGATCACGATGTTGAAAAGAGACTCCGCTCAGCAATTAGTCATTGGTATAAGAGAAAATTTAATGTTTCGCTTAATCCGGATACTGAAGTATTGCCTTTACTTGGATCCAAAGAAGGGATTGCTCACCTTTGTTTGGCTTTTATGAATAATGATGACCTGGCACTCGTTCCAAGCCCGGCTTACCCTGTGCATTTCAATGGAATCATCATGGCAGGGGGTATTCTTTACAATATTCCGACCAATGAAGAAAATAATTGGCTCCCTGATTTGTTTAGCCTACCCAAAGAAACAGTTCGCCTGAGCAAGCTCCTTTTTTTAAGCTATCCCCACAACCCAACAACGGCTATTTGCGATGAAGAATTTTTTGAAAAAGTAGTTCATTGGGCAAAGGGTAAAGATATTATCGTAGTCCATGATTTTGCTTATTCTGATTTTGTTTATGGTAAGAAAAAAGTTCCCAGCATGCTTAACATAAAAGGCGCCAGGGACTTTACGATTGAGATTCATTCTTTGTCCAAGTCTTACAGTATGGCTGGCTGGCGCCTTGGTTTTGCGGTGGGAAACCAGCTTATTTTAGATAAACTTAAAAAAACCAAAAGCTATTGCGATTTTGGTATTTTTCAGGGAGTTCAGGAAGCTGCTATTGCAGCTCTCAACGGACCGCAAGGCTATGTTAAAAAAATAGTTGCCATTTATAAAAAGCGCCTTGAGTTTTTTACCAAAGGGCTTCGGGAAATTGGCTGGGATGTTGCGATGCCGAAATCAACTTTCTATATCTGGGCTAAGATACCTTTGAGATATGCCGCACTCACTTCTTTGGAGTTTTGCGAGTTAATGCTCCGCGAGGCGGGAGTAGCCGTCTCACCAGGTACGGGCTTCGGTGATTTTGGAGAAGGTTACGTGCGTTTTGCTTTAGTTGAGCCCGAAAACAGAATGAAGATAGCTCTGAAAAGAATTAAAGCTCTCTTAGAGAGAAAGGACTAAACCTTTTAAAAAAGGAGTTTTATGAGGGTCTTTTTTAAGCAAAAGATTTTCTTTTTAACTTTTCTTTTGGTTTTTCTTGGTCTTACAGTAAGTGCTTTTGCATATCGTGCGCCCGGTCTTCAAACGCATCGCGTTTCACTTAAAGGCGCCGAATATTTTCCGCTCAAAAAAGTAGCAGACCACCATAATTTTTCGATTGAATGGGACGGATTAACCCAAAAAATCGTTCTCTATAAAGACGGTAAATATTTAAGTTTTATCGTTGGTGAGCCATTTTATCTTATTGGTAATCATGTAAACGCTTTGAAATATCCGGCCCAAGTTCGGAGGGGTAAAATATTAATACCCAAACAGCTTGCTTATAACTCGTGGTGGAAAAGACAAGCCTCTCCGCGCATGTTCCAAGCCACTCTTTCGAAACTTCCATTTCCGAAAGGTCAATTCACTATTTCTAAAATTGTTTTAGATCCCGGCCATGGCGGCAAGGATAAGGGTGCAAGGGCTTACGGGTTAATGGAAAAAAATATTAATTTACAGATTGCAAAGCGTATCCGTGATAAATTAAGAGCCAACGGCATTCAAGTGCTGATGACTCGAGAAACGGATCGTTACGTTTCTTTGCAGGGAAGGTCGAAAATCGCGAATCGGTCCAACGCCGATCTTTTTATAAGTGTTCACGCTAACGCTTCCGCTAATGCCCGCAGCGCTTCCGGATTTGAAGTTTTTTACCTCTCAGAAGCTTTGAATGATAATGCCCGTGCGGTTCAAATTTTGGAGAATTCATCCATTCAGTATGATGAAAATGTAATTTTTCCCAATAAAAACACGAAAGACCCGACAGTCTGGGATTTGGTTTTGACTGAAAACCGAAAGGAATCCGCCGAGCTTGCCAAGATCATAAATAACAAAGTGTGGCGATCCCGCTTAACAAAAGTCAGAGGTGTCAAGACCGCCCGGTTTCATGTTTTGAAATGGACCGATAAACCATCTATTTTGATCGAGACAGGATTTTTGACAAATTATAGGGAAGCCAGAAATTTAAAAAATTCCAAATATCAGGATCGCTTGGCAATTCAGATTACAAAGGGAATTCTTGAATATAAAGAGCTCTACGAACAGACGAACGGCTTTACGAGATAGTGAATAGCAAAGCCGACTACTAACCACTAACGACTAACGACCAACGACTAGTCACTAACGACCAAATACTAAAGACTAAAAATTGATGAGCAAAAAAAGTAAGATCAATTTTTCCATCGGAGTATTTGACTCTGGACTTGGCGGACTTACCGTTGCCCGGGCTATTCGACGTTTACTCCCTGCGGAAAATATTTGTTATTTCGGAGATATCGCACGGCTCCCTTACGGTATTAAATCCAAGAAGCAAATTATTGAATTCTCCAAGCAAAATACCAATTTTCTTCTCGGAAAAAAAATCAAAGCACTTGTTATCGCGTGTAATTCATCGGCAAGCACCAGCCTGGATGTTCTCAAAAGAAAGTATTCTCTCCCCATTATTGACGTGATTACACCGGCGGCTCATTTAGCCGCAAGCGTTACTACGAATCACCGGATTGGCATTATTGGAACCGCGGCAACTATTGAAAGCAAGAGCTATCAAAAGGAAATTCATCGTCTTAATAGACGAATCCAAATTAAAGAGATGGCATGTCCTCTTTTTGTACCCCTGGTAGAGGCCGGCTGGCTTGATAACTCGATCACACATCTAATTATAGAAAAATATATAAAGTCACTCTTACGTTCCAAAATTGATACTTTAATTTTAGGCTGCACCCACTACCCCTTACTGCACCGGGCTATTAAAAGGGTTGCGGGCCCTGGTGTTGCCTTGATTGATTCCGCCCCCTCAACCACAGAAAGGTTAAGAGATGTTTTAAAACGAAGAGGTCTTTTAAAAGAGGGTGTGGGATCGCATGGAAGTCTAAAGATTTATGTCTCAGACCTGCCCCGAAATTTTCTGAAAATAGGCGAAAGATTTCTCGGGCAAAAAATTACTCATATTCGTACCGTTCCTATTTAACCACTAACCACTATCCACTAGTCACTAACCACTGTTATAATCCTCCCCATGTACGAAGTTAGCGTTAAATCAGAAGTAAAATCAGGGCATCAATTGCGTTCCTATGACGGAAAGTGTGAGCGTCTTCACGGACATAACTGGCAAGTAGAGGTTACGGCAAGTGGCGATACTCTTGATAAATTGGGTGTCATTATTGATTTTCATATTTTAAAAGAAAAATTAGATAGGGTCTTGGCCCCTTTTGATCATACTCGAATGAATTCTGTGCCTCCTTTTGATCAAATAAATCCTTCGGCTGAAAATTTAGCCAATTTTGTATGTGAAAAATTAATGAAAGAGCCCGAAATTTCAAAAGTTTGCCGGATTAAAAAAGTGGTTGTTGTTGAGGACGAGGGTTTTACAGCTTCTTTTACGCCATAAATTATCTATGTCAAAAACAGTTATTCTTCTTTCAGGCGGCTTAGACTCAGCCACCACACTTGCCATTGCAAACGATAACAAACAAAAGCTTTTTGCATTATCATTTGATTACGGCCAGAAGCATTCAAGAGAGCTTCGAGCCGCTAAAAAAATAGCGGAATATTACGGTGCTAAACATATCACTTTAAAAATTCAATTCCCCTGGAAAGGAAGCGCTCTTCTAGATCCAAACGTAAAGATTCCCGAAAAGCGCTCCCTTAAAAAAATGAATCAAAAAATCCCCGCAACTTATGTGCCGGCACGCAATACGCTTTTTCTTTCATATGCCTTGTCGTGGGCGGAGACGATAAGGGCCGAATCAATTTATATAGGGGCTAATGCCTTGGATTACAGCGGCTATCCTGATTGCAGGCCCGGTTTTTTAAAAGCTATTGAACGGGCATTTACTTTGGGTTCGAAGAAAGGTGTAGAAGGTGCTAAAATCAAAATCAAGGCACCTCTTCTCAAAAAGACAAAAGCCGGAATCGTTCGGTTAGGGAAAAAATTAAAAGTTCCTTATGGGTTGACCTGGTCATGTTATAAAGGGGGGAAGAGGCCTTGCGGGAAATGCGACAGTTGTCTTTTGAGGGCAAAAGGTTTTAAAAAAGCACGGGTGAAGGATCCGTTGGTGATTGATGAATAACATGAAAGCAGAAATAACAGAAATATTTTCGTCACTCCAGGGCGAGGGGCCTTATGCGGGTGAAAAACAGATTTTTGTTCGATTTAAAAGGTGTAACCTTCGCTGCGCCTATTGCGATGAGCACCGGGAGGAGTTTGAAGAGCTCGCCCCCACCGAGGTTTTAGAGAGAATTGAAGCTCTCAATATTATGCACGGCCCGCACCGATTCATTAGCTGGACGGGAGGAGAGCCTACCCTTTATTTCCGATTTTTAAGAGAAGTCTTGCCGGCCCTCAAACAGAAAGGTTATCAAAATTATTTAGAAACGAACGGGACTTTGCCCGAAGTTTTAGAAGAGCTTCTTCCTAATGCTGACGTTGTTGCTATGGATATAAAGCTTCCTAGTATGACTAAGGATAATTATTACTGGGCTGAACATGAAATGTTTTTAAAAAAATCCAGAGCTTCGAATCTTTTTGCGAAAATTGTCCTGTCAAAAAAAGTGAATTTAAAGGAATTTGATCAAGCTGTTGAAATTCTGAGTAAAACAAGACCTGAAACCTTGCTTGTGCTGCAACCTTTAAGTTCGGGAGAGGCTGAAATGGTTTCGAGCGAAACCATTAATTTTCTTGAAAAACTCAAAGAACGCGCTTTATTGAAACTATCTCGTGTTCAGGTAATCAAACGTTTGCACAAAATTTTGGAAATAAAATAGGCTGAAAAAGGAGTGGTTATGAAACGTGTCGATGGAAGAAAAGCTAACGAAATGAGAAAAATTAAGATTCAAAAAGATTATATTAAATATGCTTCAGGATCTTGCCTGATTGAATTCGGTAACACCAAAGTAGTTTGTACCGCTTCTATTGAAGACGGAGTACCGCGCTTTTTGAGAGGAAAAAATTCAGGATGGATTACAAGCGAATATGGAATGCTTCCGGCCTCATGCGGCAACGGAAGGATTTCTCGGGAGTCTTCCAAAGGTAAGGTGGGGGGGCGAACTCATGAAATCCAGCGCCTCATCGGAAGATCTTTAAGAACCGTTGTTGATCTTGAAGCGTTGGGTGAGAAAACAATATGGATTGACGCGGATGTTATTCAAGGTGACGGAGGCACTCGGACAGCTGCTATCACGGGAAGCTTTATTGCTTTAGTAGATGCTCTGAAAAAGTTAAAAGATAAGGAAGGGCGAGATGAACTTCCGATATTGGATACGGTTGCCGCAATTAGTGTCGGCATTGTAGAGGGTAAACCTGTTTTAGATTTATGTTATGAAGAAGACTCTACAGCACATGTTGATATGAATTTTGTGATGACGGGACGCGGAAAAATTATTGAAGCTCAAGGGACAGCGGAGCGCGAACCTTTTACAAAGGCAGAGATGGATCGTCTTTATCAGCTCGCATCGAAGGGTGTTAAAGAATTAACTCAGCTTCAGAAAAAACATTTAAAGCTTACGTAACCGTGAAATTATTAATTGCGACCGGTAATCAAAAAAAACTTCGGGAAATTGAAGAAATTTTCTCCGGTCTGCCGCTTGAATATTTAACTCTAAAAGATTTTCCCGATTTAGAAGAGCCTGAAGAAAATGGCGAGAGCTTCGCTGAAAATGCGCTTTTGAAAGCTCATGGGTACTCAAAGCAGTCAGGTCTTTTAACATTGGCTGAAGATTCAGGTATTTGTGTAGATGCTTTGGGCGGCGCTCCTGGAATTTATTCAGCACGTTACGCCGGTTCCACGAAAGACGATAATGATAATATCGAGAAAGTGCTGGAAGAGATAAAAGAAATTCCGGAAGGCCGTCGCACGGCTCACTATGAAAGTGCCGTTGCTCTTGCCTCCCCGGATGGAAAAGAAGAAGTGGTCTTAGGAAAAGTAGGAGGGGAACTCCTGCTCAAAAAGCGGGGAACCGGGGGGTTTGGTTACGATCCCATTTTTTACTATCCGCCTTTTAAAGCAACATTCGCTGAAATTCCGCAGAAAGAAAAGAACAAAGTTTCTCACCGCTTTCACGCCCTTGAATTAGCAAGGGAAAAAATCAAAACATTCTTGGCGTAGACGGATTTTGATATAGTTTAAACTTTAGCGGTTAATTCAATATTATTTAATGGGAAATTGTTTTTGTTTAGATTAAAATAAAATCCAGCGATATGGAAAATTGGATATTTGTACTATCTAACTACGCGCCTAATCCCCACGCGTTACCACCTCTTTTTGTGGGAGTGCTCGTTATACTTTTAGGTATCGATGTGCTGTTTCGTCAGCGAGGATCGAAAGTTAGTAAAATTTTTATTGCGCTTTGTTCAGCGGTTGGAATTTTACAAATAACTTATTGGGGAATTTTATCGGCTTTTTATCCCGCCATTGCGATGATATGGATTTCGATTCATAACCTTATCTTAGCCTTTATACCGAGCTTGTTTTATCTTTTCACGCTTACAATTACAAAGCAGTTCGAAAAATACCGTTCAAAGGTCTGGATATGTTTTCTTCTTTCTACTTTGTTTTTCACTCTTTTTGTTAACACAGAACTGTTTGCTCAGGGGCTTTATATGTATTCATGGGGATATCATTTAAAAGTCGGCCCCTCAATTTTTCTATTTATTGCCTTTTATCTCGCGTTACTGACCACTTGCCTATGGTTTCTTTGGAAAGATTACAAAGAATCTCCCTCACAAACCCACAAGCGAAGAATGCGGACCTTTTTTATTGTTTTATGCGTTGCTAGCTTATCCTCAATCAATTATCTAGCCAGTTTTGGCTTACCGGTTTATCCGTTTGGGTATGTTTTTATATTTATCGCTCTTATTTTGGCGGCAAGGGGAATTTGGCTTTATCGAATTGTTGATATTACGCCGACATTTGCCGCGAAACATATCATTACCAGCATATCCGATATTCTGCTTGTTGTGGATGATCGCGGCATCATACGTATCGTGAATCAGGCGGCTAATGATTTTTTTGGAAATGGTAAAAAAAATCTTATCGGACTGCCTTTGGATGAAATTAATAGTGATTTTATTTCAAGCGAAACGATGGATTCTTTATTCCAAAGCAAAAAACCTTTTGATTATGAGGTTGAACTCATGACGGCGACGGGTAAGGCAATTCTTTCCGTATCAACATCGGTACTTTTGGATGAAACGGAGGAGTCTCTTGCGATTGTCTGTATTGCTAAAAATATAACCGACAAAAAACGGATGAAAGCCGCCTTACAGGAAAATGAGGAGCTGCTTCGCCGGGCTCAAAAAATGGAAGCGGTCGGCCGCCTTGCGGGCGGCATCGCTCATGATTTTAACAATATCGTGACCCCTATTATGGGTTATACAGACCTCGCGCTTTCAAAGGTTGATAAATCAGATCCTCTTTATGGACAGCTTGAACATGTAAAAATGGCTGCTGAGAAGGCAGCTAGCATTACCAATCAGCTTCTTACGTTCTCCAAGCACCATGTGGTTGCCCCGCAGATTTTAAATCTGAATAAAACCATCAGCGAGATGGATAACTTGCTTCGCCGCATAATTGGGAAAGACATAGAAATGGTGACTCTTTTTGCTAAAGATATCTGGTTTGTAAAAATTGATACAGTTCAGCTTGAGCAGGTAATTATTAATCTTGCGGTCAATGCGCGGGACGCGATGCCGGATGGCGGAAAATTTGTTCTTGAAACAAGTAATGTTGAACTGAATTTTGATCAGGTTCATGTGAATCGGCGGGTTGATGAAGGTAAATATGTAATGATTGCCATTAGCGATACCGGTCATGGGATGAATAAAGAAACTCAAGCCAAAATTTTTGAACCATTTTTTACGACTAAGGATAAAAGTAAAGGGACTGGCTTGGGGCTCGCGACTAGTTACGGCATCATTGAAAAAGCCGGCGGTCATATTCTAGTTTATAGTGAGTTGAATCACGGAACAACGATGAAGATCTTGCTTCCGTCTGTCGAAGGCGAGGCCGAAAACATTGCAAAAAGAGGCCCATTGCCGCCCATGCCGAGAGGAACAGAAACTGTTCTTTTAGTTGAAGACGAGCCTCTGGTGCACTCTATGGTTTGTGCTGTTTTAAGGGAACAGGGTTATACGGTTATTGAGATGCAAAATGGCAGTGAAGCTTTGCATTTTTTTAAGAAAGACAAAAGAGAAAAAATTGATCTGGTTTTTACTGATGTCATAATGCCGCAAATGGGCGGTAAGGAATTAGCAGATGAAATTCATAAAAAGTGTCCTGAAATGAAGATTCTATTCACTTCAGGCTATACTGATGGCGCTATTTTTCATCATGGGATTGTCGATCCTGATATTAATTTTATACCCAAACCGTTTTCTCCGATACGATTAGCGCTGAAAGTGCGAGAGGTTCTGGATAAAGAATAAGTTGAGGGGGGCATAACCATATGAGTAATAATCCAAAAATACTAATAGCCGATGACGAACAATTTGTAACCGATTTTTTAAAAGATTTGTTGGCTGCCTCCGGGTTTCAGGCTTTGGCAGCTGTTAACGGCAAAGAAGCAATTAATGCTGTTTCTTCCGAACATCCGGATTTAATACTGCTCGATATTACTATGCCTGACATGGATGGTTTTGAGGTTTGTAAAGCCATGCGCGGCAAAGCCGAAAACTCTTCCATGCCCATTATTATGCTTACCGGAGATGCTAATGAGAGCGCGATTGTGCAGGCGCTGGAACACGGAGCCGACGATTACATTACAAAGCCCTTTAAGAATGATGAACTTATAGAAAAAATACGTCACCTGCTTTCAGAGGCAGAAAAAAAATCATTGCCAAGTCAGCTTCATTCTAAAAATCCGAAGGATAAAGAGAAATAGCAAAAGAGATCGCCAGCAGATGAAAACAGCCCACATTGACATTCTTCTCAGAACATTAGTAATTAAAAAAGCCTCTGATCTCCATCTTCAGGTTGGGAGTGCTCCTGTGTTTCGGGTAAATGGAGAAATGCATTTTTCAAATCTGGAACCTTTGTCTAGGGCTGACATTAACGGATATATAAACCGTATGCTGACGCATGAACGGAAAGGGGTTCTTCACGAAAAAAATCGAATTGATTTATCATATTCAATCCCCAATCTTGCAAGATTTCGGGTTAATATTTTCCGGCAAAGAGGAGAATTTAGCATTGCGATGAGAGTAATCCCTTTTACGATTCCAACATTGGAAGGGATAGAAGGGATAGAAGGGATGCCTTCCGTGGTTCAAACTTTAGCCTCGAAACCAAATGGTTTAATTCTTGTTACAGGCCCCACTGGAAGCGGGAAATCAACGACACTTGCCGCTATTATTAACTATATCAATTTTACCCGTAATGCTCACATTATTACGATTGAAGAACCTATAGAGTTCTTGTACCGCAATAAAGCGAGTTTAATTGAGCAGCGAGAAGTGGGCGCTGACACTGTGAATTTTTCTGTAGCGCTCCGGGATGCTTTAAGGGAGGATCCGGATGTAATTTTAGTGGGTGAAATGAGGGATTTAGAAACGATCTCTAACGCGATAACAGCCGCGGAAACAGGGCATTTGGTCCTCGCGACACTTCATACCAACGATGCGGTGCAAGCTATTGACCGGATAATAGATGTTTTTCCTCCGCACCAACAGTCGCAGATCCGTGCGCAGCTGGCAAGTTCGCTTCAGGGTGTTATTGCTCAGATCTTAGTGCGAAAAAAAGATGGCTCTGGGAGATTAGCTGGTATTGAAATTATGATAGCAAACCCAGCCGTTAAAAATTTAATCCGTGAGAGCAAAACACAGCATATCTACAATGTGATGCAGACAAGCCGGCAGGACGGTATGCAGTTGCTTAAGGATTCTTTAAGAAAACTTCAGCAAGACGGGAAAGTTACCCTCGAAGAGATTAAAGGTAAAACTGAAGACCACAGGCACGTCGAATAGTCAATTAAAGCACACGCTTCTCCGAAATTAGAGAATATATAAACACCTAATGCCTTAGGTGTATCTTTTCTGCTCAAACAGTCCTCGCTATGGCAAGCTTTACCAAATTTAAATTAGAGGAAACTTGCCTGCTGCGGATCTCGCAGCTAAAGATACATCTGCGGCATTTTAGTCGTGGGGAATAAGTCTGCCTACCGGCATAGGCTGTTTTATGGTGGGCGGTACAGGATTCGGCTACTACGGTCGGACGGAGCCTCTCTGCGCAGCCCCACCTCGGCTGCTGGCGGCCGGTCTACGACTAACGGCCTTACCTCCCATAAGGTCGGCGCAGCCTCGCTTCGAATCCTGTTTATATAAAATAAAAACGCCAGACCCAAAAGGATCTGACGTTTTTATGGTGGGCGGTACAGGATTCGAACCTGTCACCCCTACCATGTCAAGGTAGTGCTCTAACCAAATGAGCTAACCGCCCGTAAAAGGGAGCGAAGTTTATCATTATCTAATCCAAATTGGCAATATCTTTGAAAATGCTTCAATTTTCAAAGTATCTGTTTAAGGTTTAACTGAAGAAGTGCCGATAAATAGAGGGTTATGAAGAAATTCTACTTGACCGGCGGATTTAAAATAAAAGCTCTTCTTTTTGTGCCCGTTATTTTGGCTTTCTTTTTTGTCTCAACACCTTCTGTGAATGCCGGTAATATCAAAGACCAAAGCACCGCAGGCCTTCTCTATCGGGGGACTTCACGGATACTTACAGCCCCTATGAGAGGCGCTTCGACGGCTATTAACCAATCGACCCGACAGCCCTTTCCGTTCGGGCTGGTGGCAGGAACACTTAATGGAACGGTACAAACCGTTGCGGGAGTTCTTTCCGGGGCGATCGATTTGGCACGCGGTGCCGTACCTTATGCCAAGTACCTCGTATTTTTTATCTAGCGCACCCATCCCTTTTAAATTCGGGAATAAGATCCATAGAATATGACGCAGTTTATTTTATTTCTCTTCGGCCTAACTGTAGGAAGCTTTCTTAATGTCTGTATCCATCGCCTTCCTAAAGAAAAGTCTGTAGTTTGGCCCGGCTCTTCCTGTCCAAAGTGCAAGCAAAAAATAGTCTGGTATGACAATATCCCTCTTGTAAGTTTTTTTATCCTTGGCGCTAAGTGCCGGCACTGCAAGAGCACCATCTCCTGGCGCTACCCCATAGTTGAGCTCACTTCCGGTGTTATCTGGGTGTTTTGCTGGAATCTTTTCGGGGCGACGGCGATGCTTCCCATAAGCCTATTATTTTTATCACTTCTTCTTGTTATTACAGTGACCGATCTTGAAACAGGGCTCATCCCCGATGAAGTGACCTTTTCCGGCTTAGGGGCGGGAATTCTTATCAGTATTTTTTACCCCGCACTTCAGTCTTCAGCCGTGTGGTGGAGCGGCGCGCTTAATAGCATTCTCGGGGCTTTGATGGGAGGAGCTTTGATCTATATAACGGGAGTTGTCGGCAAATTAGTATTTAGGAAAGACGCTATGGGGGACGGGGATGTAAAATTGATGGCGATGATAGGTTGTTTTTTAGGATGGGAAAAAATTATTCTAGTATTTTTTACGGCACCCTTCCTGGCATTGCCCTTGGCTCTTTTTAGTAAATACGTACAGAAAAAGGAGATCATACCCTATGGACCTTTCCTGGCCGGCGCCGCTGCTATCCACATATTTTTAGGGAATATTATTTGGCAAAGTTTACTTAAATTTTGATTCTGCTTTCTATCAACTAATATCTTGTGCGTGGTATAATTACACATATGAAAAAAAGAGGCCTTAAAAAAAGGGTGAAAGATTCACGATCCGGGAGAGGCCACACCTTAATAGAGCTTCTTATCGGCATGGTCATACTTGCATTTGCGATCCTTTCTTTGATCCAGTTATTTTCAAACCTAAGCGTACAGAGAGTGCACGCTTCTTATAGGAATAATGCCACACTCCTAGCCCAAGAGTTAACAGAAGAGATAATGAGTAAAAAGTTCGATGAGAATGGAGAGAAAGATATAAACGGGAACTGGAGTAATATAGGAATTGATACGGGCGAAACTTCCGGTGATAAGAGCACCTATGATGATGTGGATGACTTTAATGGCTGGAGCGAGACCATGGGCTCTCCCTTTTCCGGTTTTACCCGAACGGTAGATGTTATCTATGTGGCGCCCGGGAGCTTGGATGCCTCATCAACCATTGATAACAGCTATAAGCGAGTGAATGTAAAGGTTTTTAACGGCGGCGTTGAGTACGCCAATGTTGTCACAATAATATGTCCGATAAACGAGGCGTTCACATGAAAAAGTCTTCTGGTTTTAGCTTAATAGAGGCCGTAATGGCGATAGTCATCATTGCCATATTAGCGCTCAGCATTATGTTTTTTACTGTACCTGCCATGAATTTGTGGCGCTACCAAGCTTTTGAGCAAGGTCCTGTCGGAGAAGGCAAGTTTGCCGTAGCACGGATGTCGCGTGAAATTAATCAGGTGAAAGACAGAGACAGTATCTCAACAGCGAATGCTACCGCACTCGATTTTACGGATTCAAGCAATCAATCGATGTCTTTTACTCTAAGCGGGACCACCTTGGTAAGAGGGGTTGGGAACGCGTCACAAACTCTTGCTAAAAACATATCCGCTTTACAGTTTAGATATTTTGATAAAGACGGAATCCAGCTCTCAAGCCCTTCGCTTTCACCGACCGACATTCGTTGGATGGAAATATTTGTAACGGTAACAGCAGGCGGAAGAAGTAAGACGCTTCGCTCTGTAATAAGACCAAGAAATCTTTTTTATGGATAGGAAATAATGCCATGAAGCCGAAGGAAAGATCTAAAAGAAGAAAAATAAGAAAGCAAAAAGGATTCTCTATCATCACCATTATCTTTGCGCTTCTGATGCTGGGTGCTATGGGTCTTGCAATGAGCTCTACTGTATCGACGAGTTCTGTAGGGTCTGCTGTTTTTCAAAACGCGAGGGAAGCTTTTTATGTCGCAGAAGGCGGTCTTCAATATGTTCTCGAGAATCAGTTTGCAGGAGATTATGATTATAGCGACTCCACAACAGTGACCGATAAAACGCTTGGGCCCGGACAATTTTCCGTTACCTATCCGACATTAAATGCGAGTGATGCCGTCATTAGGGTTACAGCCCAAGTCGGAAATAGCGAACGTCAAATAGAACAGACCGTAGAAAGAAGCGGTTTTAATAATGGAACATTTTCCGGCGGTGATACCGACCTGAATGAGTCACAGTCGGGAGGCGGCACAGTCGTTGGTGATGTTGTTTGCGGAGCGAGTTGTAGTGTTGATGCAGGATACAATGTTACAGGTACCACCTCGACCACTAGCGCCACACCTCCGCCCGTAGATCTCAATAGCCTCATTGCTCTTACAACTTCTACTCATTCGGGCAATTTAACGATAAATGGAAATTACACCGATAATGTTCACGTAACGGGAGATGTAACGATTACAGATACCGGAACGGTTACCGGAGTTATTGTCGCTGATGGGGATGTCTCAGTTGATGCAGATCATACCGGCACAAGGGATGTTAGCGGAACTTTGGCCGCCGGCGGTAATATGATCATTGATTAT
>CAZLUT010000003.1:0-5661 GCA_964562805.1 uncultured bacterium
AAGTTATCGATTTTTTTCACGCTTTATAAGTCAAATCCTTAACAACACTTTCCCACATTCCCATTATTTTTTCCATATTAAAACGATCAATAATTGCTCTTGCAGCCGTTCCCAGGCGCTTTCTCACGTCGGAGCTATCAATTAAATGCTTTATTTTTTCAAGCAGATCGTTTTCGTCCATATTATCAGCCAAGAGTCCATCGACTCCATTTTGAATTACCGCCCGTGGGCCGCTGGGGCAATCCGTTGAAATTACTGGCAACCCACAAGCCATCGCTTCACATAATGCGTTCGGAAAGCCTTCATAGCGCGAGCAAAGCACAAACAGATCCGCATTTCTAAGAAATTGATATACATTCTTTTGACGCCCCAAAAAAATAACTCTTTTTTCTAAATTAAGATTGCGGCACAGTCTTTGGAGAAACGGCCTTTCGGGGCCATCGCCGATTATCACTAAATTCCATTCAAGATATTCCCTAGCAATATTTGAAAAAATTCTGATAAGCATATCAAAACGTTTTTCTTTGCTAAATCGGCCGATTGTGATGATGTGAGGTCTTGGTAACAAAGAGCCTTCGTTGCCCGCAAAATTTTCCGGTTTTGATACAGGGTTTGGAATAATTACCAATTTCTTTTTTAGCGGCCCCGAAAAAAAATCAGCCGCGCCTCTCGTCTGGACAATAATCTTATCTGCGAATGGATAAATTAATTGTCTCAAAAAATTCTCAAACCGACTGATCGGGTGTTTTGCCGGATCAGATCGTTCAGCAACCACTACAGGAACCTTTAAGCCCCGTGTGCTGAATAAAGTCAAGATATTGGTCCGATCGATGAAAGATATAATAATATCGGGGTTGCTTTTTTTGATCGCCACCTTTAACTTTCCGATTTTGGCGATCCTAATCGGCCATTTAATAAAAAATGTCTCTGAGCCAACCGGTCTTCCAAGATAGAAGTAATTAATCCTTTTGTCCAATTCATAAAAAGGGCCATTACCCTTATCACTCAGTGTAATAATCGTGACTTGGCGGTCTTTATCAACCCAATAATTGGATATCATGGACATTACCCGCTCAGCACCGCCTGAAGCTAATGATGAAATAATAAAAGTAATCCGCACTTATGAGCACCTTACTCTTAAATAGTACTGTTTATCATTCTGATCAAGCAAACAGGATTTCATTACACAGCTCTTTAAACGCTTAGCCCTTATAAAATAATTTATCCATTAGAGAGAGAATGAACCCCATCGGGAGCACGCCCAATAAAAGCAATCTTCCCGGCAAATGCATTATTTGTTTAAACTGATCTACGACCGGAAAATTCAAATCAAATGAAAATCGGCTGTATAAAACCGCGGACTTGATAAAATTTATTTTTGCTGATTTAAAATAGTTAAAACAATCATTTAGAGCGTATAGATGAAATAATCGGCGTCCCAAGGCATTTTTGAGCGGCGAGACTTTATTGACCTCCGAAGGCCCTTCAACCCAGTAGGTTCTTAATATTTCATTAATATAGCGTGTTTTATATTTTTTCGCGATCTCAAACCACACAAGACTTGCTGGAATATAGTTTTTTTTAAAAAGATCATTGCATGCATACTGTTTCATGACGTCAGTCTTCTGGAACCCCCATTTCTCTCCCTTGATCTTATATCGATAGAACATTTCGCGAGAATCCGAATCGGTTGGATCAAATGGGAATCTCTGGCCCACTAGCTTACTGTTCGGATATTGGCACAATCCCGTAACTCCTGAAAATTTAGAGCGGGAATTTTCGGGTATTGATTCCCAGTAAAATTTAAATTTTTCTAAAGCTTCCGGTACACACCTATCGTCGGAATCAAACGTTAAAAAGAACTCGCCTCGCGCTTCCTTAACGGCAAGGCTAGTCGCAATATGCTTACCGCTATTTTCCTGATAAAAATATCGAATTAAAAAATCAGATTCCTTACTCCACCCCTCAATAAGCTCGCGTGTATTGTCTGTCGAACCATCATCGACAACAAGCCATTCAAAATCTCTAAATGTCTGTTTTTTTAAGCTTTCATAGGTGCGCCGAAGCGTATGTGCCCGATTATAGGTTGCGGTAAATACGGTAAATGTGTGACGATATTTTTTATCTGACATTATTTTTGTACGCAAAAATAAATATTAGCGCCTGACACTTTACTTCCCATTTGTTTTAAAAAATATTTAAGAGCTGCCGGTATTCTCCCTTTCCAATTTAATGTCTTCCAATTAACAAAAAGACACTCTCTCACTTCTTCGATCTTAAACTGTGAAAGTAATGTCTCTTTGATCTTTTCAAGGCCAAATGTCTGCTCGTGACCCCACCTGTGAAATTTCTCACTGCATTTTGGGCATACAACCAATTGCGCATTTAAATTTTCACGCGCAGGCACTGTTCCCAGAAGCCTGCCTCCCGGCCGCAAAACCCGTTTGATTTCTCGGAGCGCCGTTGTTAACTCTTCAGGTTTCAGGTGTTCAAACACTTCTGATGCGATACAAAAATCAAACATAGAATCTTCAAAAGGCAGGGAGTCTATCCCCCCCTGTTTAGCTTGATTTGTGAGACTATATTTTTCTCTAATACTTTTGATGGCCGCCTTATCAGGATCCACCGCATAAATATCAAAACCCCGAGCTAACGCTGTTTTTTCAAAATAACCGTCGCCGACCCCAATATTTAGGACTTTGGGCTTTTTAAGCTTCCGCTTCCCAACTTTTTTGATTAAAAAATCAAGACGCGACTGTGCCTGCTCAAAGACTTTTTGATTCTCATTTTGAAAATAATTCCAAATATAGTCTTGCCCCATAGAATCCTTATTATACAGATGTCTTCCTCAAAGAAAACGTGAGTCTTTTATTCAAATATATAAATATTAGTGTAAACGAAATAAAGTACACAACCGAAGTTGAAAGCGCGATCCCAGCGACGCCAAGCCACTGCATAAACAAATAGTTAAAAACAATATTAGTTACCAGATTGACACCCGATATCCACATCAGCACCTGATTTTTTCTCATTGAAGAAATTAACCGCACACCCAAGATGCCCGCGACATAAAACGGAATCTGAAACGCATAATAAAACTGTACCTTACCGACTATTTGAGTGTCGCTTGCCGAAAAGGAGCCTCGTTCAAAAATCACCTTTACAATTGCATCAGAAAAAACAGCAAATATCAGCACTATCGGTATTGAGGCTAAAATGATCAAACCTAAATACCGCTTTAATGTCCGCTTGATATTGGTCCAATCGTTTTGAGCAGTCATTTTGGAAAAATAAGGGATAACAGCTGTTCCGAGCGCTATGCAAATAAGTCCCATGGGAAACGCAATGATACGGTTTCCATAATTTAAGGCCGCAACACTTCCGGCTGGAAGCATAGCTGCCATCGTTTGATCAACCACCGTAGTGCTCCCCATCAAAATCACCCCGATCGCCATCGGAAGACACTGACGGATCACACATTTTAAGTCTTCGCTCATCCCGTACCATTTTAGTTTCAGTGCAACCCCTCGCTTTTTAAGAATTAGGCTCAAGAAAAACAATTGAAGTATTAGAGCTGAAACAAGACCAAGAACCATTGAATAAATGCCCCATGAAGGCCTTAAAACGAGCAGTGAGATCGTAACAAGCGGTATAAGGATCGGGAGGACTGATGTGAGGGCAAATCTCTCTTCTGAATTCAACACGGCACCCCAAATCGTTACAATGCCGCTTAAAACAATTATAGGAGAGACAAGGATTAAAAGGCGGTGAGTTAACGCAAGTTTTTCGGGATTAAAAGCACTGCCAATGATAGGTAAGAAAAAAGGTGCCGCAAGTACAATTACGAGCGTCGCTACCCCCAGAATTCCTAAACTCCAAATGATAGCGCTCGATAAAAGCCGTCCTGCCTCTTCCCTTCCTTTTTTTTCACGTGTTCTAATATAGGTTGGAATAAAGGCCGCATTAAATGAGCCTGTAACAATATTAACTAAAAAATTAGGAATTAATAAGGCAATTAAAAAAGCATCTAGAACATTACCGGTACCAAACCGCCACGCTACAACCAGCTCTTTACTAACCCCGGTGAGTTTAACAATAAAAGTTAGAAGTCCAATAAGAATCGCGGCTGAAAAGATTTTTTTATTAACTGAAGCCTTCGAAAATTCTTTCCACGCAGATGATATTTTCTTAAGCATTCGTTATTTTACAGAAATAATCAGATTTTTGATCCTAAAAAATGCTGTTAAACAGGATTTAAGAATGTTAGCCCGCGCATCAAAATAACGCGGGCTAATATGAGGGTTGAATCGTAATTACGGTGCTACGTAGTTAAAACCGTCCAGGTAAATATCCAAATCTCCAAGCTGAGCAGCAACAGTAGCCGTTTCCACAATAAACGCAATGTACCTAATGTTTGATCGGTTAGCTCCTACAAGAGCATCTATTGGGAGTTCGTAATATTGTATCGTATCGTTTACATCCACCACATAAGTTGAAAACGTATTACTATTCGCATCCTGAAATTCGATTTTGACTTGAGTTGTCCCGCTTTCCCCTCTGAGACCTACAACAAAATGATCAATACTTGAAAAATCTGCTGAGTCGGCTCCACCATAATTAACGGCGATTGCTGACCATGTGGCAGATCCCGTAAAATCATAATTAAGATGCGCGTGCGATGCGTCATCAATCTGGACACTTTGCCCAGTACCATCATCGCTCCATAAGGCAACGTCCGGCTGCTCTGCTCCTGAGGTTTGAGCCGGTAAATTTGTTATATCTGAATTGCTAAGAAAGTCATAGTGATAACGATACAAACCATCAACCCCTACTATCAAAGTACCTGTATCACTCGCTACATTGCTTTGTTCGATAATGAAGCGTGCGTATTTGATTTGGGTACCGATAAGATCCGGATTATTAAAAAGACTGGGTGTTATTTCAAAATATCTCACGTTGTCTTGTTGAATACCGCTCAGGTAAACCCAATCAGAATTACCGGAAGAATCTTCAACTTCCAATTTTATCGTTCCATTGATACCGTATAAGCCAAAAATAGCGTTTTGAGCCGTAAAATCCTGTACGGTATCAAACACCATATTGAGCCCTGCCCATCCGGTACCCGAAATATCAAAGGTAACATCAATCTCATCCCCCGAAGGATCAATAGAGGCGCCATTTAGTGAAGCCGGGCTTACTTCATCATCCCATTCAGTTATTTCAAGAAAACGCTGCTGCTCGCCGGAATACCAATTCCCCACATAGCCTGCCAAGGTGCTTTGTCCGATCATATCGTCTCTTCCGTCACCATTCACATCACCTATCATCACGTTAGCCCAATTATGCGCTGGGTTCCAATTGGTAAGAAACTGGTTCGTTACGCTCCCATCTATATTCATAAGAGCACCATACCAATTTCCATCATATCCGGTAAGTGTGCTCCGGCCGATAATATCTTTTCGTCCGTCACCATTAACGTCGGCCACACGGATATCAGTCCAATTATGCGCGGAGTTCCAACTGGTAAGAAGTTGATTGGTCGTGGTACCGTCATCATTCATAATAGCCGCATACCAATCCACATCGCCGTAATAATCACTGGCACCAACAATATCATCTCTTCCATCACCATTAACATCAGCCACCATTACATTGGTCCAA
>CAZLUT010000003.1:5671-71291 GCA_964562805.1 uncultured bacterium
GTCCCTATCTCATTCATTATACCTCGATACCTAGCACCGTCGGTCCCCGATAGATTTGCTTTGACCTACAATATCATCTCTTCCATCACCATTAACATCAGCCACCATTACATTGGTCCAATTGTGGGCAGGATTCCAGTTGGTCAAAAGCTGACTGCTCGCAGTACCGCTTCCGTTAGAAATAGCAGCATACCAGTTTCCCGCATATCCTGCCAAAGTACTGCGGCCAATGACATCGTCAATGCCGTCACCGTTAACATCTGCCGTTTGGACATTAGTCCAATTATGAGCAGGATTCCAATTAGTATATTTTTGTGTCGTGGCAGTGCCATTTACGTTTGATAACGCAACAAACCACTGTCCGTCGTATCCGGCTAAAGTGCTCCGGCCAATAACATCATCCCTGCCGTCTCCGTTATAATCTCCCACCTGAACATCGGTCCAATTGTGCGCGGGATTCCAGTCCGCATACCGTTGTGTCGTCATTGACCCGGTACCGGCATTTGATAATGAGACAAACCATTGACCGGCATACCCCGCGAGAGTGCTCCGGCCTATCACATCTTCTCTTCCGTCACCATTAAAATCTCCCGCCTGCACATCGGTCCAATTGTGCGCCGGATTCCAATTGGTCAAATACGGTGTTCTATAGTTAATCGTATCAGGGTAAGAAGGGTCAATCGTCCTCGCAAAATCATCGATTCTAACTGCAAAACTTTCAAGATTGGCGCCTGATCGCGGCTGATCGGCAACGAATTGAATCCATTCAATATTTCCAAAATTAACACTGCTCGGAGTATCAAACGCGCTAAAAGGTACCTCATACTGCTGATAACTGCTCGTAATACCTGTCAATTCGACTTCATCTTCGTTGCCGGCACCATCTTTTACGCGAACCTGGATCGAGCCATCCACTTTTAAACCAGTAGCTTTAATCTGAAAGACCAGCTTGGTCTCAGCTCCTCCGTCCGTATAATCGACACCAGTTGACTGTGTATAGCGAAGAACCGCATATTCCGTTGAAGGACTAGTTGGTATGTTTTCAAGATTTCTGACCTCGATTTCATCTGCAGACAGTTCCCACATTGTCGCAGCGTCATATGACCACGACTCACCCTGAATAACACCAGGTGTCGGACTGCCGACCATATGGGTAATAGGATCCGTACCTCCAGGTCCTTGTGACCCGGAACGACGAAAAACTTCCGCATTTCGAGTTTCTTCGCTATTTAAAAGATCCATTTGATAAATAAATTCATTGAGTGATTCTCGTGCTCGAACAATATCTGAATCGGAATTTTCTAAAACTTCATTCAACTTATCTATAAACACATTAAAATCTGTGGGAACTCCGCCATTTATGGGTCCTTCATCGTTATATGCATAGACGCCTGATTTTGAGACCACATATTCTTCGCTAGGTGCCGCGACTGCCCGATAAATATCACCAGAACTTGGGCCATGAGCTTGAGTACTGAAAGGATGCGTGTGTGAAACAAGAGAAACTTCATTTAAAAGAGCTAGAACGGGTTCTTGGACTAAGATTTCATTCTCGCCGCCGCTCGTAAAAAGAACGATTTCTCCATGAAGAACGGCGATGCCGACTTCATAGTCTAGGTTCAATAATTCACTCAAATCACTGGAGGTAAGATCTTCTAAAACAATAGCTTGCGCTATATCGCCCTGGAGACTTTCGATCGCTCGATCAAACTCATAACGGTCTAATTCAAGAGGCTCTATGGCTCCGTTTTCTTCTTTCGAATCATCCGTAGCTTCTGATAAAGCGCCTTCGGTGAAAAGTTCGTCGTTTGGAATAACTTGACCAGACTCTTCGCCAATACCATCTGACCCATCAGCTGGAATAACAGGAGTGTCCAATGCTAATTCCTGGGGCAATGCAGATTGATCGACTCCCTGAGCATTGAGCGCTGGAACTTGATTAAACATAAAAACTAAAGCTAAAAAAACTAAGCAACTTTTTTGAAACAAACTTCCCTTTTTCAACATTTCTTTTACCTCCAGATTAGGTGATTTGCTCTCGAGCAACTTTATTGTAGGACGTCCAAATATCAATATCACCATTTTTTATACTATTTCCAATATTTTATCGGCTTTTCAATTTATGAGTTAAGAGCACCCCTTTATTTTCTCAACCAATCTTTCATCCAACGGCGATAAATCGTAAGCTTTTTTATAATACTCACAGGCTCCAGCTAAATAACCAGCCTTTTCATATGCGTCTGCCGTTGTTACAAGTAATTTAATATTTCTTGGCTTGTACGCAGCGGCTTTTTGAAGCTGTTTACCGGCCGCTGCATAACGGCCGGTAACTTTCAAATAATTACCGTAATGCATGAAGGATAAAAATTCGTTCTCAGCACCCTCTCCCTTAGCCAAAAGAATCCCTTCTTCAAATGCCTTTTTCATCATTTTAATGTCTTTTTCTTTATAAAATAAGGTTGCCAAGTTAATAAAAAAATTAGACCTACCCGGCAAAACATTAAAGATCAGATCATTTCCGATGATTTCTTTAGTCTTCATCATATAATAAAGATCAGGGTCCCAATTAATCGCTTGCCGAAATTCATGAAAAGCCTCTTCTTTCTTGTCTTCGACCCAATACACCCTCCCGATCAAAAAATGATAGTAACTGTTTGATGGATGAAGATCAGATGCCTTTTGATAAAAATCTGCAGCTTTTTCAAAAGCAGAAACGCTTTCAAAAAACTGCCCAACATTTGCTTGGTATTTGGCCCGGGTCGGCGCGAGTGAGATGGCTTGCTCTGCGGCTTTAAGTCCTTCGCCCTGCAAAGAAAGGTGGTTGTAATAAATTTTTGATTTTTCATAAAAATTTTTTGGGTTACCGGGATCAAATTCGATTGCTTTTTGATAGCGCTTTTCAATATCGCTTAAGCTTATTTTTTTATTATTTTGATCAATGCCATAGGTTTCCCAATAGCTAACGATGGGCAGTGCTGCGGCAGCCGCCAAAAAAGTCAAGGCGATGATCGTTAAAATTATTAATGACCTATTTATAAAGCGTTTCATCCCAACTTCCTCTTAAGCCTTGCGGTGGTTTGATTTGTGATTTTTTCCAATTTAAAAATAGAAGCCGCGTAAATAAAGAGTAACAATGTGATTGGGGGTACGTGAAAGCCAAACTCCGCCAAATTATGCGACAGCGCCGCCAATATCGCGCTTATCAAACCTAAAGAAATTAAAAAAAGATTTCCATGACTTTTTTTTGTTACAGCAATGCAGGATCTAAATAAAATCAGGGCAAAAATTAAAAGAAGTCCAAAACCCACAATTCCCATTTCAACCAATAACTGTAAATACTCATTTTCAGCATACACAAAGAAACCTGATGAATAAAAACTTTGATAAATGGGGAAAATATATGAAAAGGTCCCGAGGCCTGACCCAAAAATAAAGAAACCTTTAAAATATTCAATCGAGTCGCGATAAACCAAACCTCTGAAACCGGGGGCTAATAGATTCTTATAGAAATCATTAAAATGTTCTGAGTTAAAAATAACAAGAAAAAACCCAGCAAATACGACAGGAATTGCAAACCACAGAACAATGTGAGAAAACCGATTAAAATACGTTGTTGAAACCGATTTATGAAGTGAATAAAGTAAAATAAAAAAACATAGTCCCCCGAGATAAGTTACCAGCCCTCCTGCCGAACCTGATAACACAATCGAAAACAGCCCGACCCCTAAACTGATCGCGGACACCAATACTCTAACCAACTTTCTTTCTGAAATACACGATCCCATAAAACCTGCTAGCGGCAATAATGCTAATGTTAAAAAACCCGCATAATTATTTGGATTATAAAAAGTCCCAAATGATTTTGTAATTTCTTCGGGCGGGACAATTACAAAATATAACTTATTAGGTGTTAAATAATATTGGGCTATGCCGAGTACAGCAACAACAACGCCAAAACCTGAAATTGATAATAAAAGTTTTTTAAGATGTTGATAGTCAAAGAGCTTATAAACCATCAAAAAGATAAAAAAGTAAGCAGCTCACTTTAAAAATTCCATAGCGGTCGCATAAGGCGCAACGCTTAAACTCACAGAGGATCCTTGATGAATTTGTAATTGAAACTGACTGTAGAGCGAATGCCATTTAGGCGATAAAAATTGGATCCAGGTAGTAGGCAAAGGAATTATCTGAAATAAAACCGCTAAAACAAACAGAACGAGGGGTAGAAAGATCTTTAAATCCCCCCTTCTAAAACAAACCTCTCCTTTCCATGCGCTAATAAAAAATAAAATTGCCAACAAGTAAGCTGAGACTTCAAATAGTCCGGCGCTCCACGGCCTAACAGCGCCAAAAGCTAAAGCAGTAAACGTAATTAGAAAAAAAATACCAGCTCGAATAATTTTATGAAGCATATTCAACTGGAAAAAAAATAACGCGGACGTGAATAAAAATATCTACGATGGCGTTTTGGGAGAGCGTGGTTTTTGCTTGCCGTATCCATAGTGATAATAATGCCCATAGTAATAACTTTCCTTTTGAACATTCACTCGATTCATAACGACACCCAAAATTTTGGCGCCTGCTTTTTCAAAAAAATGCTTTCCGCGCTGAAGGGATTTACGATTCGCTTTTCTTGAATTAACAATAAGAATAACACCATCAACTAGACGAGATAAAACAACAGGATCTGTTACTGCCATAAAGGGTGAAGCATCCATAATAATCGCATCATATTCTTTGCGAGCCCTCTCTAAAAAATGCTTCATAGCATCACTTCCGAGTAATTCTGAAGGGTTGGGGGGAATAGCGCCCGAGGGCAGGAAGAAAAGACCACTGCAACAAGTTTCCTTGATAGCCGAACTAACATCTTGTCCCACCAAGCAGTTGGTCAAACCCTGTGAATTAGTCGTTTCAAAAAGCTGATGGGCTTTTGGTTTCCTAAGATCGGTATCGATCAATAATGTTTTTTTATTCTGGAGTGCTATGGCAGCCGCTAAATTCCCTGCTAAAAAGGTCTTTCCTTCCGCGGGATTTGAACTTGAAATAAGTATGACTTGTGCCGGCTTGCCAAGGCTTGAAAAAAGAATAGAAGTCCGTATTGACCGGACGGCTTCTGAAATCGTCGAGTGCGGATCATTGCAAACAAAAAGGTCAGGGTTTTTTAATTTTTTATTTTTTGAAAATTGAGGAATTATCCCTAAAAAACGAAGGCCTAAGAACCTTTCGATTTCTTCCGGGTTTTTTAAGGAAGAATCCAAATATTCGAGACCAAAAACCAAGAAAACAGCACCCAGAACGCCAAAACCAAACCCTAAGATAAGTAAGAGAAGTTTTCTGGGTTTGGCGGGAAAACTTGGTACTTCAGCCGGATCAACAACAATCACATTGCTCGCATTTAAATCCTCAGTGACCACTGTTTCTTTAAGGCGCTTTAAAAGCTCGTTATAAACCCGGGTATTGCTATCGGCTTCCCTTTCTAATTGAGCATATTCAATTGCAATTTGATTAAATTCAAGCGTCTGATCAACTTCTTCTTTAAGCTTCCTCTTAAGAGCCGCAATCTGATTAACTACTTGGATTAACTTGGGATGCTCTTCCAAATACCGTTTTTGATATTCCGCATGAAGTGTTTCCAATTTAATAAGCTCAGTATTCATATCCCGGAGCCTTGGATTCTCATCCGTAATTGAAGGAACTGTTATTAAGCGATGCTTTTCTTTATAAGCCTGGAGCTTTTTTTCTGATTCACTAACTTTTACTTTCAACTCTTGAAGTCTTTTAGTAATCCAATCGCTTGCAAAACGTGAAGCGGCAAGTCGGTGATCAATGTTGAGGCGGATATACGCCCCTACAATAGCGTTCGTTATCTTGGCAGCTAATTCCGGGTCTGGGAGATAGGTGCTTACTGTAAGCAGCATTGAATTCCGCACTGGTTTTACTTCAATAATATTTAGCAGATCAGCCGGAGCATCTATTGACTCTTTAAAGAAAGGTTGTTCGTTTAAGTCTAATTGCTCAACCACATTCTTAGCCAAAGACTTACTTTTTAATATTTCAATCTGAGTTTGGTAATAATCAAGCTGGGTTGAGCCAAGCTGAAGAACTTCTTCAAAATTAACCACATTAGGACTTTCTTTTTCGATCAGGACGGTAGCTGTCGCCTTGTAAATAGGGGTTGTGGTTTTGATATAAACAATAACAAGAGCTGCCACGAAGATAAAGAAAGCGATAGCGATTGCTTTCCGCTTATTCAGAATATAGAGATAATCTTTCAAGTGAAAATGGTGAAATGAAGAAGCGCTAGTTTCCATTTAGAAAAAACTCTTTGAAACAACGACAACATCGTTCGGTTCAAGAACAATATCTTTGTTTTTCTCACCCTTTTTGGTGATATCGTTTAAGTTAATTTTAAAAGTCTTTTTCCCGCCATTGCTACTGCGGATAATCTTCACATTACGGGGATTTGCAACCTCAGTAAGACCTTCAGCCATTGTGACTGCTTCGAGAACGGTAACGTGACCTGCTAACGGATAAGAACCCGGCTTCCTAACTTCGCCGTAAACAAATATTTCACTAAATCGTTTTACAAAAACGCTAACCTGGGGATTTAATAAAAAGCGCGCTCCCAGTTTTTCCGTTAACATATTTTCTAACTCAGTCGCCGTGAGGCCGCTTACTTTTAACCTTCCCAAAAGCGGATAAGTGATCGCACCTGACCCACTAACTCGAACCTCTTTAGTTAAATCTTCCTCGCCATACACTGAAATTTCTAAAATATCGCCGGAACCGATCACGTAATCATAAGGGTGAGGCCCTTTCTCAGCCTCGGAAACTGCCTCCGCGCATAAAATCCAGACTCCGCCTATAGCCCAAAAAAATAAAGTTAGCGTTAAAATAAATAATGAAAATTTTTTGGCTGAAAAAAATTTACTCACAAAATTTTACAAATGAATTCCGGTATTTACGTAAAAAACATTATCTTTGTAATCAAAGGAGTCAAATTTAGAATTACGAAACGCAAAACGATATCCGACTGAAAAAGTCCACCACTCTTTGAAATCATATTTCAAGGCTGTGTCGATCCTAAACAAGTCATCGACCCTTTTACCCCAACTTCCGGCTATTAAGGTCCTTTGATCATATTCTTGGCGGGCATAACTTAAATCAGTTGTAAACAGCATGGAAGTCCATAGTTTTTGCTCCAGCCGGGCAAACATCCGGCTTTCGGTATAATTTGCCACATCAAGAAAAGTCGCCTCTTCTGGTCCATGATAAAGACCTGTTTCAACAGCTGTCCTACTGGTAGCGGCATACCGGAAAGCCATTTCTGCCGAAAAACCGTTAAACCCGGCTTCATTTTTACCTCGATAGCGTCTGCTTTCCCAGCCCATCTTTGTGATAGTTGTCAGTCTCGGCAAAAGCTGCCCCTTTAAACCGCCTCGGACTCGATCAAAATTACCATCACGATCTCTGTTGTTGCGATAAACGATAAACCCATGGGCATACTCGACAAAAGCCTGGGTTTTTTTGGTTAATTCAAAAAATAAGGTTGTTCCTATCCGATTAACGTTATAGTCCCACTGCTTATACGTTGAGCTGTTAAAAGTACGGTTAAACAGATGATAATCAAGTTCGGCTTGCAATTGATTCCACTTGTACCCAATGGTCGTTTGGGTTGTGTTTTCAAGCCTGCCAATTCTTTGTGTAAAGGTCGTTCCGGCTCGGCTTGAAGTCTGCGCCAATCTATGCTCGGCATTGACATACCAATCTGGAAAAGAAAGATCCACGAGGGCCTTAAAGTATTGATTCTGATCGTTTTGGTCGCTGAACTTGGTAAAATTTTCAAAATCACAGCGGTAATCGACTTCAATTAAATGATCTCCAAGATTAAGATCGGCAATGATACCTGGTGTTGTCACCCAAATAACATCGTCTTTTCTGTCATTAGGTTCAAGAAACACATTGGAATCATAGGACATTTGCTGAACAACATAGGGGTGCAGTTTAAGGGGGCCGGCGGTCAGGCGTTTTCTCGCATCTTTAAGTCCCGTTTTTTCTCCAAAATCATCAACGAATTTGAGCGCAAAAGCTTGCCCGACATTAATAGTTAATGTGCAACATAATAAAATTAGCAAATTAGCTATTATTTTTCGGCTATTAAATTTCATTTTTATCTTTACCTACCTTGAGTTAACTTAGATTTTTAAGAATTTTATTTATCTCTTTTAAGATCCGATGAAATTAAAAAACCGGAACAATTGACCCCAAATTGTATGATTTACCCAACTCCAGCTCGTTTTCACTTCCATCCAAAGTAACAATAGCTGCTTCTCCCTTACTTAAGGCAACCGAAACTTTCCCTTCGGTAACCTTAGCTTCTATTGAGGCGCCGCCCCGAAGAGCCAAGATTGACTCTCCCAAAGAGACCTCAACGGTACCACTAAGCACATCGGTTATAGTATCGGCTCCATTATTGTTGACATTTACCTTAACTTGGTTCCCGGAAGACAAATTCATAACTGATTCTCCCGCTACTACGGTAAGAAAACTAGGGCCTTCCAGCGAAAAGGATGCTTCGCCTGACAAAACTTCGATCACAGAGCCGGCCGTTAAGTCAGGTAATTTATCAGACACTGAAACGGTAATTAATTTACCATCGGGCGTTGTAACCGAAAGGTTTCCTGATCTTTCACCAACTAATATCTCAGCTTGGGTTAAACTGATTAAAGCTGCTAGGCAAAATATTGAAATAGGAAAAATAAGGAAAAACAACTTTTTCATAGGCTAGATAATAACCCCTAACTTCATATTTTGCAATAAGTTAGAGATCTATTGCTGGAGCAATTTCAACCTCTGTTCCCTAGCTGCTAAGGTCATGATTTATCATTGTAGGTCACACTTAAGTGTGACCTACAGTTTTGAAGCTTTAATCGTATTGATGCCTCAAGTTTTCACTTATATGAGGAGGGAGATAAATCGAAAAATTAACTGCTTCACCTTTTTCATTTTGAATATTAGTCAAGTAAAGCTGATAGGGATCCCGAAGTATCTTATCTTTTTTTTCGTGCTTCTCGACATCCAGTGCCGGATTAAAAAATATGAATCCATGAACCGTGCTTTCCGGCGCTATTTTAATTTGCTTAAACCGGGTTTCAGAAGCCATTTCCTTAACGTATTCGTTGCTTTTTTTTGTATCAAGGCCGCCCCATACCGATCCCGCCAGCGCTGTGGCAGGAGCAGCTAACGTTCCGACTAAAGCTCCCACGGTTCCAAATACGAAAGACCGCTGAAAAACACTTCTTTTAACCAATTTATGAATTTCATCTTGAGATAATGGCAAATGACTTTTTTCTATTGGATCAATTAAAGCGATTGAGGTTCCGGCTAAATCATACGTTTCGCCACCTTCATTAAAAAAAATTAGATGCACGGGGTAAACCCCTGTTTTGGCGGCATTGTAATGAAAAAGCATATCCTGTTCGCTTTTTGATAAATAAGGTTCAACGACCAGTGTCAATTTACCTTCAGTGGCTTTGTTGGGATAATAACTGGAATTACGAATAATAATATCAGGGTGACGATATCCTCCGCAACCTGCAACAGTAAACATTAGCAGTATTAATATAATCTTTTTCATTAACCCTTTCCGACTCTTAGTTCTTCGATCTCAGACCTAAGATCTGAAACTTACAAGTATCGCTCAAGAAAGCTTCTCGCCTCTTCGATAACATTCTGATTATCGGGCTCATTAAATACTTCATGATATAAACTTTCAAACTCTTTCTTAGTTTTTTCTTTAGCTTTGCATTTTTCAAACCATTTATAAATCGCCCCCTTATTAACGATCCTTTCATCCCCCGCGATCAAAACACATAAAGGACAATTAATGACTATTTGATTCATCACGGACTTTTGTATCTTCCTAATTTTCCGAAATAAACCTAAAGTCATAGAATAACTCCTCAAGGGATCATCTAAATAAGCCTTAACTTTATTTTTATCATGGCACAAAAATGAATATTGAAGTGGTTTTGTAATTTTTTTATTAGGATAAATATATGAAATAATTAATAAAATTAATTGAACTAGGTGAGAACGGTCTTCCGGCATACCGAGAAAAGGCGCAGAGAGTAAGAGCGCTTTAAAAAGTTTGAGTTTCTTTTTTAAGATCATGAGAGCTAGCAGCCCACCAAAACTTTGCGCCACAACAGCAAAAGATCCTTCGCTCCAGCCAAGATACGTTAAAAAATATTCATAATCATTTATTATTTTTTCAGGATCGATTTCGTTTCTCTTACCGCCTGAATATCCGTGACCTCTTATATCGAGTGCCGCCCATTCGACATTTCCCTCAGGAAATATCCGGTCAGCTATGTCCGCATAATCTTCGGAATGTTCAAATAATCCGTGAAAAAAAAGGACTCGTTTATTTGACTGAGCGCGTGATCTGCGATAAAAAAGCTCGGTCCCATCCTTCGCCCTAAAGGTGCCTGTGATATGTTTTTTTTCTTTTGTCATTTTTTCTCTCTTATTCTTTCACCCTCATCGCTATCCTATCCGAATTTTCGGAATACAACTGGGCAATCACCTTATCATATTTTTTCATAACTACCCGTCGTCTGATTTTTAAGGTTGGGGTAAGTTCTCCTGCTTCAAGACTAAATTCATTTAGAAGTAATTTAATATATTGAATTTGCTCATACTTGGGAATATCTTCGATTCTAGGAGCAATTCTTCTTACTATGAGCAAGCGAATTTCTTCCAACTGAATAAGTTCCTCTTTTGTCCCGAACGAAAGCTTTTTAAACCCGGCGTAATGCTTTAATTCTTCAAGGCTTGGCACAATAAGAGCTGTTAAATAAGGCTTCTTATCCCCGATAACTACAACTTGACTTACAAATTTATCACCAACGATGAGTCTTTCAATGTTTTGGGGAGAAATATTTTTGCCGCCCGCTGTAACAATAATATCTTTTTTTCGGTCTACAATTCTCAAGAAACCTTCGCCGTCAAAAAAACCAATATCTCCTGTAAGAAGCCACTCGCCGCTTCTGATTTCAGAAGTTGCTTCAGGGTTTTTAAAATATCCTTTCATTAGATTTTCACCGCGAGCCCAAATTTCACCGTCCTCCGCGATTTTTAGATCAACTCCTTCAACCGAACAGCCCACCGTTCCGAATTTAAACTTATTAAGACGATTTACGGCCAATACAGGCGCTGTTTCGGTTAAGCCGTAGCCTTCTATAATTAAAACACCGATAGAATAAAAAAACTCTCCGATCTCCTTAGGGAGCGGAGCTCCTCCTGAAATAAAAAAACGAAGTTTTCCGCCTAGTATCTTGCGTATTTTTTTGTATACTAAAAACTCAAATAAATGGTTCAAGCTATTGATTACAGGCGGCACCTTCCTTTTTTTTCTCTCAAGCAAATATTTCTTACGGCTCATATCAAGCGCGAAGGATATCAGGGAACGCCTCAGAGACGTCATTTCAAGAAGCTTATCATTAAATCCAGCATAAATTTTTTCGTAAAGACGCGGCACACTGCAGACAATAGTAGGCTTAACTTCTTTTAAATTTTGAGGGACGCTCGCAAAGTTTTCCGCATAATAAATCTGAGCTCCTCTGCTAAGTGCAAAATAATACCCGGCTGTTCTTTCAAAAACGTGTGATGTTGGAAGAAATGATAAGAAGCGGTCTGTTTCATCAATTGGAAGCGCTGCCTGGCAAGATGCGACATTCACCAAAAAATTATGGTGGGTCAACACAACGCCCTTCGGTGCCCCTGTTGTACCCGATGTATAGATGATACTTGCCTCATCAGAACGTTTCACCGAAGAAGCAACTTCATTCAAAAATTTCTGCGCATTATCGTCGGGCAGGTCTGTTTTGCTTAAAATATCCCACAAAAATTTCTCATTAGATATTTCATCAAAAGTAATAATAAAACGAAGATAAGATAATCTAGATCGAATCTTCAATATTTTTTGACACTGTTCCTTGGTTGAAAGCAAAATCCCAACAGCTTCAGAATGGTTCAGCACGTATTCTGTTTCTTCAATATTCATTTGCGGGTAAAGGGGGACGTTGACGGCTCCTCGAGACAGAATCCCAAGGTCCGCTATTACCCACTCCGGTCTATTCTCGGATAATATGGCTATCTTCTCGCCTTTTTCAACTCCGCTTTTCTTCAAATGATCTGATAATTTCCGGACGAAGCTCACCAACTCTTCTCCAGATATTCCTTTATAGATACTCTTTTTTTTAGAGAAGAGAATTTTTTTATAAGGAGTTCCTAAAGTTTTTGAAAGCAGAAACTGAGGAATGTTATTGCAGGATTTAATATCCAATTTTTATTTTCTGTCTATTAAAAATTAATACTCTACTAACAAAAACTCCTGCGAAAGCCTTAACGCTCTTGCAGGAGTTTTGTGGATATCATTATAAGGATCTTCTACCTATTATGCGGATCTAATCAGCTTTCTCTTCTTCACCGACAGTTTCATCGATTTGAGGAATGTCTGGTATCTCGGGCGTCTTCGGCACCTTAGCCAACCCTTTAACTTCTTTATGAATAACACGGATTCTCTCTTGATTTACAGCTTTTACTGCGATATTTTTTCCAACTGCTGTGGGATACATATTGGTTAAGACTTTATTGTAAACTTTTGCTTTTCGAAGATTTTCGTTAACAGCTCCCATTTGCCGGCGAAGCTCTGCCTGCATCTTAGTATTGTACCGTATGATTTTTTGAATCTCACTTCTAACAACCGCAGGGTTTGATGAAAATTTGGCGCGGTTTGGCGCAGTGGAAGCCTTTGTTCTTACAGCTCTAGGTGCATCAATTTTTTGAAGGGCTCCCGCAGGCTTGACTCTTCCCGCTCTTTGATCGGCATTTATTTTTTTTAATACCGCAGGCTCTTCGTAGATACCAGTCGGCTTTTCAATTTTAGACGGTTCCTCTATGGGGGGGGTGTCTGTTATTTTGAAAGTTATTGGTTTTTGGGCGGGTTTTATCGCTTTGGAACGAACTGAGACAGTTGTGCTTTTATCAGCTGAATCAACGCCTTTTTTTGTGACTACGGTCTCTTTTTTTGCCACTTTAGGCTTCGCAACATCCTCTTCCTTTTCCCACGGCCAAGTAAACGCTGATACAAAAAGGGCTATTCCCGCTACTAGCAATAGCCGATTAATTACTCTCCCCATATAAATCCACCTTTTTTTTAATAACGACCACTAATGAGTATTTCAATATTTAAACAAGACAAAGTATTTTGCCTTATTTTTAACACCTATATCAAGTTTTGTTTATATTTTTTTATTATTTACTAGCGTTCTCTTGCTAACCGCTTGATGTCAGCCATTACTTCTTCGGTTTTCATCTCTCCGGCTTTAATAAATTTGTCGGGATCATGAAAATCTGCCCACCCCGCTCCCGGCACCACGGGGTGAACATAAATATCTGCGTCCATACTTTGTTCTTTTGCCATCGTATATTCCATAAATTGGATCGTGTTCATAAGAACGTTAAAAATATTGGTCGCCATTCTTTCTTTGAGTGCCTTCTTAAAATTCAAAAAAAGTTTTCCGATACCCTTTTTTGACCGGTACTCCTCATATGCTTCGGCTTTTCTGCTTTTATACAAAATATTACTTTCCTTGTAGTCTTCGGGACTAAAAAGCACGTTAACCCCAATAACTTTACGGCACCCCGCGTTCTGTAAAATTCCAACAGGAAGCGGATCTAAAATTCCTCCATCGATAAGATAATGCTGCTTGATAGTAACCGGCTTTAAAATCCCCGGAATCGAAATACTTGCTCTCACGGCTTTAGCCACATCCCCCTCGCGTAAAACAACCTCCTCTGAAGTAGAAAGATTAGCAGTTGAAATCAAAAGCGGGATTTTAAGGTCTCGAAATTGAACGTCCCCAATCAGTTTTCTAAAATACCGTATCATCCGCTTTCCTTTTAAAAATCCCATAAAAGGAAATAAAAAATCGCGAAGACCCACAAGTTTCCAGAAAGCCTGCCACCCTTTAAGTTTTTTGGCCTCCCGCTCAAGATCCTCTGCCGAAATTCCTGTTGCCCACAATGCGCCAATAAAGGCTCCCATACTGGTTCCGGCAATAATATCAACAGGGATTTTTTCTTTCTCCAAAGCTTTTAAAACACCAATATGCGCTAAGCCGAAAGCTGCCCCTCCGCCGAGCGCTAATCCAACCAGCACCTCACCTAGTTCTCGAGCTAAATACCGAATTGACCGCGAATAAGGGGTTTCGGGATCCTGAAGAACAAACAGCTCCTTACTTTTTTCCGGGTTTTTAAAAAAAGACTCGTAAGGAATTGTATGAAAAATAGAGTGTTTCAATAAATTTTCACTTTGGCGGAGCGTTATCTTTTTGCTAATTTCAGACTCAACCATTAAAAGACGTAGATGCGAAGCTCTAAACTTAAAATAATCCCGAACCTGATCCAGAAATTCACCTGTTTTTGCAAGTATTTCGGATGATTTTTTGGAAAGAATATACGTTGTATCTGATTGTTCTATAATTTTTAAGATCAACTCATCAATCTGACATGGAAGATCAATAAAAACATAATCATAATCTTTTAGAAGATGGCTCATTAACGTTGTAAAGCGCCTGATCGTTTCTTCAGTAATACCCGCTATTTCAACTGAAAGTTCTGATATGCCGTGACGATGCTTATGAATTTTCTGAGGCCAAGCGGCACTTTCAGAAAATTCAATTTCCTTAATTGAGACTGCTTTATCTTTTTGGGAAGAGCCTGTCTTTCCTCCTTTGTCCGCAGGCGAATTTAGATTAACAATAATAACTTTGCGTCCTGTCTCCTTGTGAAGCGAAGCGGCTAAATTATTCAAAAAAATCGTTTTACCGATACCGCGTTCAATATGGTAAACCGAGATAATCTTAGCTTCCCCCTCAACTTCACTTGATAAAGTCTTCCGGCTTAATCGAATGCCCATCGACCGGGTCAGCTGAAGTGATAAGGGCGGAATTTCCTCAAGAACTTTATTAAATTGTTCTTTGTCAATTTGCAAGATGAGAGCGTCGTTTTGAGCCTCAGCACTTACGGTTCTTTTTTGCCCTGTTAAAAGAGAAACTTCTCCAAAATAATCGCCGTGATATAGTGTTGAAATTATTTTTAAAGCCCCTGCTTCTTCCTTTTGATAAATCTTCACTCGGCCTGAAACTATTACATAAAAGGCTTTCCCTTCTTCTCCTTCTTTATAAATCCAGTCATTTTTTTTGAATTCAACCAGGCGAACTCTTTTTTCAAGCTGCCTCAATTGAAATCCTGTCAAAGAAGAAAAAAGAGGTATATGGGTAAGCTTGTGGCCGCGCCCTATTTCAAATTTTTTACCAAAGAAAAAGAAAGCCATAATGTTGTTTTATCGGCTAAATAAGAAAAAGAGTTGATTAAAAAGCTTACAGTTTCAAGCTAATTTAAAGATACCGAAGCTGATTAATTAAAACCATCCATTCGGGGTGTTTTTGAGCGATTTGCAAGACTCTTTCCTTTTTTATTATGAAAAGAGTCTTACCATGAACGAAAAAATATCCCGGATGGGTGGGTTGAGAGCTGTTTGACGAGATAAGATATGCCTGAGGTATAAATTATCCCAATATCTTATCCAATACTGCGGTATTCTTTCGAACTTCCGCGCGATATTCCTGTTTCTGCCTCTCAATCTCTTCATCGCTCCAATGCAGATAGTCTTGGTAAATCTTGGCAACCGCATCCAGCAAATCCAATCCGCTCGAGGGGGAAAAGAAAAGCAAACTTCTTCTTCTGAGAAAATCGGTCAGCGTTAAAACCATTTCATCTTTAATTGCATAAACAACCTCCGCCTTAATCACAGGTGAGTAGGGCACAATCCGTTCTTTTAAATCGGGATCGTAATCAAGTAATTTAAAGATCTCTAATATATTTCTACCATGTGATTGCCATAAGTGATCTTTAATATCGTCACCCAGCTCATAATATTTCGCGCGACGATTCAAATTGACCCGCTCTTTAAGGCTTTCCTCGTCTTCTTGAATAAGTCCGTTTAAGGAAAGAATGCTCGTATCTTCATATCTCGGTGATTTTCCTATTTTTTTCAACACTAAACTCATCACCTTTTCGGCCAAACTTCTAAATGTTGTGTATTTACCTCCCAATACCGAAATTAGACCGCACTCAAGTTCTTCAATCTCATATTCGCGGGATAATTTTTCAGAGCTTACACCTTGTTCTTCAACTAAAGCGCGCAATCCCGTAAAACTCGTATAAACATCGCGTTTACCAAGCTGAATATCCGGAACCACCCGTTTTAATTCCTGAAATAAATATTCTATTTCCTCTTTTAAAGCGTAGCATTCGGAAGGTTTGCCACTAAAGTCTGAATCAGTTGTTCCGATTAAACTAGTCCCCCCTAACCAAGGAACAACAAAAAAGATCCGGCCGTCACTTGAAGGTGCTGCAATAGCAATCGCTTTTGAATCTTCTTTGGCTTCAAATAAACGCTTTGTTACTATATGGATTCCTTTGCTCATCCGAACCTTTTTTGAAGTCTGTCCATCCGCGAGTTGCCTGATACTGTCTGCCCAGACGCCGCCGGCGTTAATAAAAACTTTTCCTTTAACCCGAAATTCGCGGCCCGTCTTAAGATCCCGAATTGTTGCACTATCAATTTTCCCCTCCTTGTGGCTAAAATTAACAAGTCTCGCGTAATTTAAAACCGTAGCCCCCATATCAAAGGCCGCTTTAAGCGTTTCAAGACATGCTCTGGCATCATCCATCTGGGCGTCCCAATAAAGACATCCGCCGCTCAAGCCGTTTTTTTTCATATCAGGAAAAATACTTGCTATCTTTTTTGAGGACCAGTTTTTATGCGGTTTAAATTTTGATTTCTTTGCCAAAAAATCATAGAGGCTGATACCGATCTGTATTTGCCAAAGCGGCTTTTTATCCTCTTTAAAGACAGGGAACAAAAATGGAAGAGGTTTTACCAAATGCGGCATCAAATTCATCAAAACACGGCGTTCTTTTAGCGATTCCTTTACAAGACGGACCCTTCCGTGTTCAAGATACCTTAAACCGCCATGAACCAGCTTAGTTGAACGACTTGAAGTGCCGCTTGCAAAATCTCCTCGATCAATTAATAACGTTTTAAGCCCTTGTAAACACATTTCCCGGGCAATACCGGCACCTTGAATACCACCGCCGATTACAACACAATCAAATTCAGAATTTTCTAAAAATTCAATCTCTCTTTTCATAACACCCTTCTTATTGCTTTAGTCCAATGACTCATTAAAGATTCCCGCATTTTGGATTTAATAGACGGTAGAAACTGCTTGGGGCGCGAGGCATCAAATACATCCCGGCCTTCCCAAAAATTAAGATTCATTCCCGCCAATTTTCCCGCCCCCAAAGCGGTTGCTTCTACAATCTTCGGCCGTATTACCGGAATACCTAATAAGTTCGATTGAAATTGCATTAAATAATTATTTCGGCTTCCGCCGCCATCAACCTTTAAAGACTTTAGTTTTGTCTTAGTCTCTTCTCTAAACAAAGCGGCCATTTCAGCCACCGGATAGGCTAATGACTCTAGAGTCGAAGTAATCAATTCTTCTTGCGTCGTGCCGCGCGTTAAGCCAATAAAGGCCCCGCGTGCTTCAGGGTTCCAATAAGGGACCCCTAGACCAACAAACGCCGGAATCATAAAAACATATGGGTGTGGGTGTTTCTTTCGAAATCGATAGGCAATAGCTTCTGTGTCCGATGCTTTCTTGACCCATCCAAGCTCATCACGAATCCATTGAATCCCCGCACCCGCAACAAAAACAGACCCCTCAAGCGCGTAGGTCGAATGACCGGTTTTATCAACTGCTAAGGTAGTTAGAAAACCCTTATTGGAAAAAAATCTCTTTTTACCAAGTTGCACCATAAAAAAAGAGCCCGTGCCGTAGGTGTTCTTGGCTTCTCCTAATCGATAACACTTCTGACCAAAAAGCGCAGCCTGCTGATCACCTATCATGGCCGCGATTGGAATTCCATCGGGGAGAAAATTAATATTTTTCGTGTGGCCAAAAATCGACTTTGAACTTAGAACCTTGGGTAGAATTTTTCGCGGCACTCCAAAAACTTTTAATAAAGGCTCGCTCCAAATTTTGTGTTTAATATCAAAAAGATAGGTCCGCGAAGCATTTGTAAAATCAGTCGCATGAATTTTACCACCCGTAAGACGCCATAAAAGAAAGCTATCGATGGTCCCAAAAAGAACCTCTCCTTCTTTAGCGCGTTTACGAAGAGCGGGGTTCTCATCCAGCATCCATTTAATTTTTGAAGCTGAAAAATAAGGATCAAGCGGTAGACCCGTTATTTTTCTGAATTTTTCTTCAAACCCATTTTTTTGTTTTAATTGCTTAATAACAGGAGTTGTTCTCCGACATTGCCAAACGATAGCGCGTCCGTAGCATTTGCTCGTGTTGGGGTTCCAAAGCACGGCCGTCTCCCGCTGGTTTGTAATTCCAATGCCTTTGATGTCTTTGAGGTCGACTTTTGATGTATGGACTAAATTCTTAAGAGCAAGTTTTAGTGAGTTCCAAATTTCTTCCGGCTCATGCTCTACCCATCCTGGTTTAGGATAGTATTGCTTAAAAGAATGGTAGCCATGCCCTTTTACCCTTCCCTTTGGATCAAATAAAAGAACGGTCGTGCCTGTTGTGCCCTGATCTATAGATAATAAATATGAACTCATTTCAAATTTATTTTATCATGAAACCGGAAGTTTTCTATTTAGGATTTTGATAACTTACAACAGATATTGTTTTTTTAGAATGAATCTTTTTGTAGTTTTTGGAGAGATAAAAAATAAATAGGAAAATACCGCGCAGTATTTTCCTATTTATTTCTCAGGAAGTTCAGGATCATAGGCGCCAAGCTCGTCAATTTTATCTTCCAGCCAATTATTATAAGCGTAGTCCAGGATTCGGAACTTATCGACAGGATCTAATCCTAGAAAACGAACTCCAACATTGTACTTGGAAGTTTTTTCCTGACTCGGGCGACACCACGCAATTTCCCCATGAGCTTTAACCGACTTAGGGTCATCGGGGATTTCAATGGTTAAATCGATTTGATTGCCCGGCTTCAACTTCTCATCCGTAAAAAGCTTCAGACCATCACGAGATAAATCTCCTGACAAACCAGAGACTTCTTTTCTCTCATCGCCGTGATATTTGAAATGTACATTCACAAACGAGTCAAACCTTTTAAAATTTCGCGCTTCATTTTTTTCTTTTAACACTTATCAACACCTCCTCTAAAGACAACAAAATACAAAAGCTTTTTTTATTAAAAACTTTTGCTTAAGTCTTGAAAGAAAGTTACCACATAGAAGATACCTATTTCAAGTTTTCGGGCTATTTTTTTTCACTTTTTTTACTGTTTCTCTTTAATATTTCTACAACTATTGATGTCACTTCTCCCCTTTTAAGAGCAAAAATGCTAACTTTTTTAAAACGAACGAGGACTCTTAATGCGGCAATTGCCGGAACTGTTTGTGGCTTGGTTCTGCCTAGCAAATTAATCAAAGGCAGGCACAAACAGTGAGGCCATAGGTGGTCGACTGCCGCTGGAGCAGACGAACCACTGGTGACAAATTAAGAGTCCTGTTCGTTTAAAACTGCTGAATTGAAGAAATGCTTTTCGGAATGGCTAGCTGATTTGAGTAACTGGTCCCCTGATATTTTTGCTCTTACATCCCTAAATCTTTTGGATTCATCGACATAAAGGTATCGCGGACTTCGGGATCATTCATAAGGTCCTTAAGCTCAGGCATGGTCATTAGCTTGGAATAGTTTTTTGATTTCATGGCTTCCATGATTTCAGGATTCTTCATCACCTCTTGAATTTTGGGGTTAGACATCAATTTTTGAAAATCTTTATTTTTCATAAGAGATGCCATCGCACCCATATTTTTAAACATATCGCCAAATCCCATATTATTTAACCTCGATAATTTGTAAATTGAATCGGAACTTCAATTGGTTTTTCTCGTAACATTTTTTGAATAGCCTGCAGATCATCTCGTTTCTTTCCTGAAACCCGTACTTTTTCTCCCTGAATAGACCCTTGCACTTTAAGCTTTGTTTCTTTAATCCATTTTACGATCTGTTTAGAGATCTCCTGAGGCAGCTCGACGACAAGCTCGACTTCTTGCCTAAAAGCGCCTCCTAAGGCCGGTTCAGGATCCTTATACTTAAAAGCCTTGGGCGAAATATTCCGCTTAGCCCCCTTGGTCGCTAAAATATCCTGCATAGCTTTAAGTTTCATATCATCCGCGGCCAAAATCGTAATCTTTTTTTCATTCCGATTAAAATCAAAGGAGCAATTGGCACCCTTAAAATCATAACGCATGGAGATTTCTTTTTTTGCCTGGTTGATTGAGTTATCGATTTCCTGAAGATCGATTTCAGAAACGATATCGAAGGACGAATCAGCTGCCATTAGTAATTTCGGAAAGGAACTTCTCAAGAATTAATCGTTTTTCAGCGGAGATCTCTAAGAATTCAAAGCCAACATCATAGTGAACCAATTTAGGGTTAAAATCATGATGTTTAATTGACCAAGCCACTCTTGCCTTACATTCGAATGGCTCCATATCAGGTTTTAGGATTAATTTGATATAAACTTCCGAAAAAGGCTCGAGAGGCTGTGATAAATTCGCACAGAGACCGCCAATGCCTAAATTTTCAGTTACGGAATGAAAAACTTCGCTCTTATCCGGTGTTTTAACGGATATGCCGCATTCTTTTTTAATTCTTACGAAGTTTCTATTTTCGAACGAATTCCACATTATTTTGCAGTCCTTACAAAGCTATCATCATAAATTTTAAACTGCGAATCAGCCCTTAATTCTTTTAGAGCCTTCTGGGCATCACTCGAAGTCTTATAGTGGCCGATAAAAATCTGATAGAGTTGATTTCCACGGCTCCCTCGAATTTTACGGATATATCCTTCATAACCTTTAGCTCGAAGATCATCAATTACTTTTTCGCTTGCTTTAATATCATCTGAGAGGCACAGCTGAACGCTGTATGACTTAGGAAGATTTGCCGGCGCTATAGGTGCGGGAGGAGGCATTGCCCCTCCGGAATCCTTAATTTCGTTTTCTGTTATGCCGGAACTTTGTGCTGAGATCGGCTTAGAAATGGAAGTGTCTTTTTCCTCAGCATCCGCTGTTTCAGGCACCAAAATTGAAACTACGTTTTTATTTTTAATCTCATCCGCGGATCGACTGCCAAAAAATGTAATTCCAAGGGTGACAACTAGTATCAAAGCTAAGACACCGCCTATAATTCCGTAATAAAAACGAGGATTTTTCTTTAGGGTATCAATCCCCCATTCTATATATTCCCTTATGGTAAACCATGCGGCTCTCAAACCTTTTTCTTTCTGCAGATTCGTAAGGCCTTGAGATAATTCAATGCCCCCTGTAGTCGAACCGATTTCACTTCTTAATTTCTCCGGCTGATCCTGAGGTTTTGCTTCGCTTTCAAATTTCAATTCCAATTCCTGAGGTGTTTCATGAGAAGTCTCACGCACTTCCTGCTCTCCAGCTTCACTTGATTCGTCTTTCTCAGCTTCCGCAGCAAGATTTGTTTCCGGTGTTTCACCTTGGGCCGGAGCTGCTTCGCTTTCTAGCTGAATTTCCACTTCCTCGTTTTGAGGTGTATTATCATCGCTTTGGTATTCGGTATGAATATCACTTTCTGGTTTTTCAGCCGTCTTTTCTTGGATTTCATCTGTTTCGTTTGAAAAATTCAATTCTTCCTTAACTTCTGTTTCGTGAGATTCAGATGGGTTTAAAACAGTCGTATGGGATTGAGGCTCTCCTTCGGCATGAGGAATAACAGGCGAAGAAGTCTCTTCGGATGAGACGGATTCTTCAGTTTTTGGCTTGGGATCCCCTACCATATCTGAGGGACGATAAACGCCGTAAAGGCGCTCTTGAATTTCTTTTTCAGATAAAACTTTTGGTTTTTCTTCTTTTTTATTACTAAATGGCCAATTAGCTTGCAAGGGGTGAATTCTCCTTTAAAAATAGTTTGTACATCACTAAAGCATTTCCGCCGACCGGAATCCGTGCTTTTTCCTGGAATCCATTATCCTGACAAAGTTTTCCGGCTGCTTTCATATCTTCAGTAGCTCTAAAAACAATCTCCTGATAACCAACCTCCAAACAAAATTGTATCGCTTTTTGCATCAGTTTGTATCCAATGCGCTGTTTGCGATAATTGGGATTTACCATGATTCTCCGAAGCAAGGCGTTTCTTTCATCATCTTTTTTAACAGCCACAGTACCGACAACTTTATCGTTATCAACAGCTACAAAAAAAGCCTCTCCTAATCCTCCGTAATGATCATGAAGAGAATTAAGATCATCCGCCGGGTAACTTTGGGTCGCTCCGGGGAATTCGCCTCCCATAACAGATTCGATAAGTTCTTTCGCGGGCTTTTCTTCGCCTTTACGAATCTTTCGAATCTCAATCATGTTCTTCCCCCCTTATTATTTCTGCTCTTCTTTTTTAGCTTCTTCGCCTGTTTTTTCAGCAGCAGCTTTTGTCTTTTTGGTTTTTAATTTTTGCGATTTAACTTTAGGTAAACCATAAACTGACTTGTCTTCTGACCAAGCCTCATTAGATTTGAGTTTCTTGATCCTTTCGTAACGCTTTAAAACATTCCGGTGACGTGAGCCAACTTTATCAACCCGCAAGCTGGAATGAATACTCATGAAATTACCATCCTTTCTGAAAAGTGCTGATTCGGACTTGAATCGACTCGGATTCCTTAGTTGAATCAGTCTGTATTATACAGATGTCCCCTCGATAATCGATGAAAAAATTAACTATTAAGAAAAAATTTTAAGGGGTAATCTGACTATTTTTAATCCGCCGCAGCACCTTAATTTCTCAGATCTTAGATCTAGGATCTGAGATCTAAGTTTCAGAGGTAATTTTCCTAATATACGTCCCTTTATATTTACCCACTTCTTTAGCTGCCGCAAGCTCTTTATCAGCATCCTGCCGGCTTAAAAAGGGGCCTAAGACCACCATGTAATATTTCCCACTCTTACGGTAAGATCCCTTTAAATTGCTCTTTAGAAGGCTCTCAACCTCGCGTTTAGCATAGTTTTGATTGGAAGTCGACATAAGCCGCGCCTCGTAGTATTTCTCAGGCTTTACAGTCTCTCCTTGAAGCGATACTTCCTCTTTCTTAGGGATGCTCACAGTCTCTTGTTTTTTTGTAAGATGCTCTTCCCTTTTTTTAGGAAAATAGGTCCCAAGCAAACTGCCCCCGCTCTTTCTGGGCTTCTCGCTGTTCGTTCTTATCTTGATCGAGGGGCTTTTCTCCTCTTTAGCCTGAACTCGTTTTTGAAATCCTAATGATTTTTCAGTTTTCCGGACTTGGGCAAGATTTGCCATTGATTCTACTTTGTAACGTTTGCCAAGCGACTCTTTCTCGATGGATTTTCCATGCTCAACTCCGATCGTAAAAATAACCACAAGAAGTATTAGGAAAATAAGTGTAACAAAGATGATCTTATCGATCGTCAGACGAATCTCAAACTTCCCTTCAGACAAGGTTTCATCAAACCTTTTATCGGAAATATTTTTTCCGCGGGGCTTTAAACTTTCAAAAAGCTCGCCTTGTTTCATTTGACAAGTCGGATACGTTTGGGCGGCCAATAAATCATAAAAGCCTTGCCGATTAATTCTTTTCTTTTTACAAACCCCCAATTACGGCTATCAGAACTTTGAGCGCTATTATCACCCAAAACAAAAAAGCTGTTCTCCGGCACTAAAATTTTCTTATCCTCTCCTCCGTACTCCCAGTCTTCCCGGTTGTAATAATAAAATTTTCTAAACACCGAATCTTCGGGGAAAGACTCACCATCAATATAAATTTTACCCTGTTTTATTTCAATCTCATCGCCCGGCAAACCTACGAGCCTTTTAATAAAATCTCTCTTCTTTCCGTCGCCCGGATAGCGAAAGACAATAATATCGCTCCTTTTAGGTTCGTGAAAATGATAGATAAATTTATTAACTAAAACCCGGTCATTTTCCATCAAAGTAGGGCGCATTGAACCGGTTGGAATTTTATATGCCTGAAAAAAGAAAGTCCGGATTATAAGCGCTAAAAGTATCGCTAAAAGTATCGGTTCAATCCATTCTTTAATTAGATATTGCCATTTGGGATGTAATTTTAAGATCCATTGATGGTAAAACTTAAACATTTTTTCTCCTGTTATTCATCTACTCTCAAAACCGAAATAAATGCTTCCTGTGGTATATCAACTTTTCCGACCTTTTTCATCCTTTTTTTGCCGGCTTTTTGCTTTTCCCAAAGCTTACGTTTCCGGGTAATATCGCCGCCATAACATTTTGCCGTTACATCTTTAGAAAGAGCTCGAATACTGTCGCGGGCAATAATGCGGGAGCCGACTGCCGCCTGAATAACAACTTCAAAAAGCTGCCTGGGTATCACATCCTTTAGCTTTTCAACTAAAGCACGGCCCCGTTCATACGCGTGCTCTTTATGCACAATACTTGAAAGCGCGTCAACCGGTTCACTATTAATTAATATATCCAAACGTGATAAGTCGGAAGCGCGAAATCCAATAAAATCATAATTCAAAGATCCATACCCGCGGGTTGCCGATTTAATTTTGTCGTAAAAATCCAAAACAACTTCACAAAATGGCATTTCATAAGTTAAGACGGCGCGTGTAGAATCTAAATATTCCGTATCCCGGTAAATACCCCTTCTATCCTGGCAGAGCTTCATGATAGTTCCGATGTTTTCGGCCGGAATCAAAAGACTTGCCTCAATATAAGGCTCCTCAATGCGCTCGATCTTATCTTTTGTGGGCAAAAGGCTCGGATTTTCAAGCATTAAAATCTCCCCGTTAGTTTTTGTTACTCTGTAAACAACGCTGGGTGCTGTAATAATTAACTGGAGATTGAATTCGCGCTCCAAGCGTTCTTGTATGATTTCCATGTGTAAAAGCCCCAAAAATCCGCAGCGAAAACCAAACCCTAAAGACTGTGAAGTTTCAGCCTCATAAACAAAAGAGGAATCATTCAAACTTAGCTTTTCCAACGCATCCCTTAAAAGCGCGAAATCTTTCGCTGCGATTGGATACATTCCACAAAACACCATCGGTTTTGCCTCTTTATAGCCGGGAAGCGGTTTTTTAGCCGGCATTTCTTTTAAAGTAACTGTATCCCCTATTTTTACGTCTTTCACATTCTTAATATTACAGGCAATAAACCCTACCAATCCTGCAGAAAGGCCTTTGACCGGCGTTGGCTGAGGAGCAAAAATACCAATCTCTTCTACTTCATATTCTGTCTTGTTATTCATCATTAGGATCTTGTCATGCAGCTTTATTTCCCCGTCCACCACCCTTATATAGACAACAACCCCTTTATAAGGGTCGTATTTTGAATCAAAAATAAGCGCTTTGAGCGAAGATGCCTTATCGCCTTTAGGTGGAGGAATTTTTTCAATAATCGCGTCTAAAATTTGAAGCGAGCCCTCTCCTGTCTTAGAGCTTGTTGAAAGCACCTCCTCACCCGTAGTTCCCAAAATATTCTGAATCTCTTTTTTGGTTTTAGGAATATCAGCGTTAGGAAGGTCGATTTTAGTAATAACCGGGACCATCTCTAAATTTTTCTCCAAAGCCAGATAAAGATTCGACATGGTCTGGGCCTCGACACCTTGAGAGCCATCCACCAAAAGCAGCACTCCTTCACAGGCTGCGAAACTTTTTGAAACTTCATAAGTGAAATCAACATGCCCGGGCGTATCGATCAAATTAAGAATATGACCTTTGTATTTAATCTGGACAGCGCGTGCTTTAATGGTAATACCTCTCTCACGCTCCAGATCCATATCATCCAAGAATTGCTCACGAAATTCCCGCTGGGTGATGGCATGGGTATCGAGAAGCATGCGATCGGCCAAGGTAGACTTACCATGATCAATATGCGCTGAGATAGAAAAATTACGTATTTTTTTAATATCCATTACTGCTTACAACTACTTGATCCGGAGGCTTTGGATTGCTTTTTTTCTAGATTTAGCTCCAAAAATAAAGGTGCCTGCAACCAATACATCAGCACCTTGGCTAGCGCAAAGAGCACCTGTTTTAGCGTTAATTCCACCATCTACTGCAATAAAGCCTTTGAAACGCTTCTTTAATTCCGCGATTTTTTTTACCTGCTCCGGCATAAAAGCCTGACCTCCAAAACCCGGCTCAACTGTCATAACAAGCACCATATCAACATCTTTTAAATAAGGCAGGATAGCCTTGAGGGGCGTACGCGGTCTAAGGGATATACCTGGTTTTGCCCCTAGTTTACGAATTAATTTTAAAGTTTTCCTGACTTGTTTGGTCGCCTCGACATGAATCGTTAAATAATCAGATCCTGCTTTTATAAAATCCTTCACGTACCGAATCGGTTCATCAATCATCAAATGAACGTCCATAGGAATTTTGGTGTAAGGTTTGATTTTTTTTACCACAACGGGGCCTATTGTTAGATTAGGGACAAAATGCCCGTCCATCACATCCACATGAACCCAGTCCGCCCCTTTAGCCGCTACGTCCTTAATTTCCGAACCTAACTTTCCAAAATCAGCCGAAAGAATACTTGGTGCAACAATATTTTTTTTCTTATTCTTTTTCATTTTTCCTCTCATTATTCACTTCTTCAAAAAGTGAAATTTCTCCTTATTTCCTTCTCCTCTTTATCACTCAACGGCCCAATTAACGCTAAATTTAAATGTTCTGTTAAAAATATTTTCTTCGCCATTTGTCTCACATCTTCGGTCGTCACTTTTTCAATTTGGCGCTTAATTGCTTCTCTTTTAAGGAAGCTGTCCAAATGAAGATAGCGCTCACCCACCCAAATCATATGGTCAAGCGTATCTTCAAGCATTAAAAAAAGCTGGCCCACATAATAATCTTTAGCTCGCCTCAGTTCCTCGGCGGAAACTCCGGTCTTAGCAATTTTTTTTAATTCTTTTAGCGAAACTTCGATCGCGAGCTTCGCCTTTTTTGGATTGACTCCGGCTGAAACGGTGAAAGAGCCTGTATCCAAATAAGCCGCCACTCCGGAATGAATGCTATAGGCCAGCCCCCGCTTTTCTCTTACCTCATGAAAAAGGCGGCTTGACATATTAGCTCCTAAAATAACATGCAGGAGTCCTAGTTTATAGCGTTCCGGGTCTGTTTTGGATAAGGCGTGAAGCCCAATTACAAATTGACATTGTTCAATATCCCGCTTCACAAAATTAAATTTTGGTTCATTTTGATATGCGTCCGCTTTTTCAAAAATTGAACTTTCAGATTTAAAAAACTTTTTGAAACGTTTCCGAACCAAGCGGAGAATTTGCGTGTGGCTCACATTTCCAGCCGCGGTGATTAAAAAATTGGGGGCATTATAAAACTTATTGTGGAACGCATTCAGCTCGCTTCGTGAGAGCCTGGAAACGGTTTCCATTGATCCCGCGATATTTCGGCCAAGCGGCTGTCGCTGCCAGAGAAGTTCGCTCATCAAATCCTGCACATGGCTTGAGGGTACATCCCGATACATTTTGATCTCTTCTAAAATAACCCCTCTTTCCCTTTGCATGTCGGAATTCTTAAAAAGCGGCAGGAGCGTCAGGTCAGCTAAAACATCAAAAACCTGATCCAAGTGCTTCGGTAAAATTTTCGTGAAATAGCAGGTTGACTCTTCTCCCGTAAAGGCGTTGAGCATCCCGCCCTTCCCTTCAACAATTTCCTTAATTTGGCGCATTGAATAATTTCGGGTTCCCTTAAAAACCAGATGTTCGATAAAATGTGAAGTTCCCGATAGTTTTCGGGATTCATACCGGCCGCCCACCTTAGCCCAAATACCCAAAGCCACAGAATCTCTTCCGGGCAAATTAATGGTAAGAACTCTCGCCCCATTCTTTAGATTGGTTGTCCGGTACATTTACGATTTCCTCTTTAAATCCAAATAATTTTGCAAAAGTATCTGAGCCGCTAAAGAATCCACCCGTTGTTTCCGCTTGGCACGGCTTTTGCCGCTCTCCCTCAAATACATTTCAGCTTCTTTTGTGGTTAGCCTCTCATCAATTAATTCAAAATTTGTATCAGGAAATTGAGATCTGAGCCGCTTAACTTTTTCTTCCGTTTTTTGGGCTGCAATACCGACTTTATCTTCTAAAGTTTTAGGGTACCCGATGAGCACTACTTCCGGCTGAATTTCGCCCAAAAGTTTTTTTAGTTCATTTAAAAAATAATCTTCAGATTTATATTCAATCATCGGTAAGGCGTGAGCCATTAAGCCAAGTTCATCGCTTTTAGCGATGCCGATTCGTTTTGTACCGAGATCTAAAGCGATCACTTTCAATTGTGTAATCCACTTTTTAGGCTTCTTAAAAATCGAGCTGTTTTTTCAATACCTCCCGCTGACGGGCCATTTTTCTTCATTTCTTTAATGAGGGCAGTGCCTACAATTACCCCGCTCGAAACACGGGAAGCTTGTCTTACTTTTTTCTTATCGGAAACCCCAAATCCAATCACAATTGGTTTTTTAGTGTGCGTGCGGATTGTTTTTAAATTTTGCTCCAAATCCCGGTCTAAATTTTGTCTGAGTCCCGTAACGCCCCGCGAGGAAACGTAATAAATAAATTCATCGGTTTTGGAACCAACCATCCGTATCCGTTCGGGAGTACTCGTCGGTGCCAGGAAATAAATTAAAGAAAGACCGGCTTTCTTTGCTTTTTTATGAAAACTTTCACCCTCCTCCGGCGGAAGATCAGGAATTAAAAATCCATCAAATCCGGATCTCTTTAATTCTCCTATTACTTTTACCTCACCCTGTTTTTGAATTGGATTATAGTAAGAGAAAAAAAGTACCGGCACTTGAAACCCTTTCTTTCTGAGTTTCAAAAGTAAATTGCAGGCATCTTTAAAAGTAACTTTGTTTTGTAGCGCCCGGCAGGAGGCGTCCTGAATAACGGGACCATCCGCCAAAGGATCTGAAAAAGGAAAACCCAATTCGATTAAATCAATTTTTTCTTTCTCTGCCAAAAGGAGCATTTTTTCGGTATGGGCGAGACTTGTAAAACCCAGGGTAAAATAAATTGAAAAAATTTTCTTCTTTTTGTCTCTAAATAATTTTTTAAGCCTTTTTTCTTTCATTTTTCTATCTCTTTAAGAATTTTTTAATCTGTCCCTTTAGGGACTCCTTAGCCACTAATCACTAACGACTAACCACTATTTAAGTACCTGGCGAATTGTATCCATATCCTTGTCTCCGCGGCCCGAAAGACAAATAACAATCGATTCTGTTTTTTTCATTTTCTTAGCAAGCTTTACAGCAAGACTTACCGCATGCGCTGACTCCAAGGCCGGAATAATCCCTTCTTCATATGATAATTTTTTAAATCCGTCCAAGGCCTCTTTATCCGTAACACCAAAATAAGAAGCTCGTTTTACTTGGTGTAAATACGCATGTTCCGGCCCTACTGAAGGATAGTCAAGTCCCGCAGAAATCGAATGAGCTAATTTGATTTGACCTTCTGAATTTTGAAGTACTCGGCTTTTCATTCCGTGAAGGACACCCGTCTCACCTTTTAAAAGTGACAAGCCGTGTTTTCCGGTATTCGCCCCAAGACCCGCGGCCTCAGCGCCAAAAAATTTCACTCGTGTGTTTAAGAAGGGGTAAAAAAATCCGATTGAATTACTTCCTCCTCCAACGCACGCAACGAGCGCCGTGGGCAAACTCCCTTTCAGCTTTAGAAACTGCCTCTTGGTTTCAAGTCCGATCACCGTTTGAAAATCTCTTACAATCATCGGATAAGGATGAGGTCCCACGACACTTCCGAGCAAATAATGAGTAGTTTCAGATGTGGCAACCCAATCCCGAATGGCATCATTCGTAGCATCTTTCAGAGTTTCAGCACCTGAGGTGACCGGAATAACTCGCGCTCCTAAAAGTTTCATCTTATAAACATTAAGGGCCTGCCGCTCAATATCCTTGGCACCCATATAAACGTCACATTCAAGACTAAAAAGCCGGGCTGCTGTCGCTGCGGCCACACCATGCTGACCAGCTCCGGTCTCAGCTACGACCCTCTTCTTTCCAAGTTTTTTGGCAAGAAGCGCCTGGGCTACCGTGTTATTAATTTTATGAGCGCCCGTGTGAAGCAGATCTTCTCTTTTTAAGAAAATTTGGGCTCCACCCGTCGAATGTGTAAGATTACCCGCAAACATCAAAGGTGTAGGGCGTCCCGCGTAAGTTTCCAAAACTTGAGTCAGCTCTTTTTGAAACTTTTTATCCTTTTTTAGTTTCCGGTATTCCTTCTCGAGCTCCAGAAGAGCTTTCATAAGGGTCTCAGGCACAAACTTCCCCCCAAAACCGTCAAATTTTCCTTTGCTATCCGGCAAATTGTATTTTTTATTTCTTTTAGCCATTCTTTTAACCTGTATGCGTATATTTATTAGTTGAAGTTGAGAGTCTATCATACGCTTAACTCATGGGCAATATGACAAAAACGATGAATAGTGAATAGTGGTTAGCGTGTAGTGGTTAGTGTAGAATAAGGACATGTTTATCTACATATCCTTATTATTCGCGGCCTTTGTCTTGCTCTATATTTTGACTGGCAAGCTAACGCGTCTCATTAAACGCACGAAACTGCTAAATGCTCCTTTTTCGTTTGAATGGGAAAAAATTTTAGAAAAAAATATTTTCTTTTACCGCCACCTGCCTCAACACTTTAAAAAAGAGCTTAAGGGAGACATTCAAATTTTTTTAAACGAAAAAAGGTTTAAGGGCTGCGGAGGTCTCAAAATTACCGATGAAATCCGCCTGACAATAGCAGCCGAGGCCTGCATCCTTCTTTTAAACCGGAAATCTAAATACTATCCCCATCTATCCACTATTTTTGTATATCCTCACATCTATGTTGGAGGTGAAAACCGACTCTCGTCCACCGGTATTCCAATCGAAAATAAAAGTGCTCGAGCCGGTGAATCCTGGCATCGAGGCCCTCTCGTTTTAGCTTGGGATGACGTAAAAAATTCATCAAATCAAAACACTAAAGGGCATAATGTTGTTCTTCACGAATTCGCCCACCAGCTGGATCAGGAAGATGGCGAAGCCGACGGCGCCCCCATCCTGCCCAAAACAATGAGATATGCCGAATGGACTCGAGTGTTTAAAAAGGAATACAACCATTTACTAGACGATGTTAAATTTCAAAGAAAAAATGTGCTGGATTACTACGGGGGGACAAATCCGGCAGAATTTTTTGCAGTTGCTACCGAAACTTTTTTTACCAAACCACAGGAATTAAACCGGGATGAGCCGGAGCTCTACCAGGAACTCAAAACGTACTACGCCTTAGACCCGCTCAAATGGATCGATTAGGTTTTTAACGGTTTTAAAATTCCGGATATTCAGGTGTATCCCCTGAATATGAAGCGTTGGTATCAGCGTTCAAAAATTCCATCTGGCCGCCGTAATTGCCACCATCTGAAAATTCACCTTCATCATTAGGGGTTGGCCCCATACAAGCAGACCCTACCATAGCTAAACTCAACAAAAGCAGAATAAGAACTAACAATCTTTTAATCATTTTTATCCTTTCCTGGATTAGTAAAAAACAGCCAAATTATACCTTAAATACCGCAACTTCCGACTTTTAAGTTATAAATTTTTATATAAAATGGGTTAACACGCTATAATTGTTTAAACATCTAAAAAATATGAAAATAAAACTAATAATCATCTTTCTGCTTTTCCTTCCGCTTTTAAAGCCGGTTTTTACCGCATCAGCCGAACCCAGCGACACGGTCGCACCCGGATCATTTGAAGAAGATGATGAAAAAACAATTCGCTCATATGAAACGCTTCTCAAGAAATATCCGGAAAATGAATCTCTTTACATTGAATTAAGTAATATTTATCTTCGTACAGAACGCTTGCCGAAAGCTAAAGCATACCTGCAGAAGGTTCTTCTTATTAATCCTCAAAACACGGAAGCTCTGCTTCTTTTGGGCGACATTCACAGTGCTAATAATGAATATGAAAAAGCTATGGGATATTTTGATAAAGCGCTTCAAAGTCAGGCGGAATTTCCAGATTCGCTACTGCCGGGTGCTGGCATGCAAAAAAACAAAAAAGAGATCCCTCGAGATTCAAGGTTAAGTTTAGTCGGTATTAAAATTGCCTCGACATTTGATGCTCTGGGGCAGCCTGAAAAAGGAATACTATACAACGAAAATGCTATCGCCATCAATCCGGACAATCCGGAAGCTTATAAGGGTCTTGGTAAACTCTATAGCCATCTTGGCAAGTATGAGCTGGCTCTCAATTATTTTCAAGAGGCCTACATGATGGATCCGACTGATTTCGAGTCCTGTCTTAATATCGGAAAAATTCTTTCCCGCCTAGGCCGTGACGAACGATCAATTATTTATCTTAAAAAATCATATGAATTAAGTCCCGAATCCGTATCAATTCTGGACTATTTGGGACACGTGTATATCAAATTAGGAAATTACGACGAAGCAATTAATTATTTTAAGAAGGCTATTAAGGCCGATCCTGAATCAATTAATCATTACAATTACCTGGGAAGTGCTTATTACTCAATGGGAGAATATGAAAAAGCGATTAAAACATTCCAGGACACAATAAAGATTGATCCAACTAATAGTAAAATTTATGAAAATTTGGGATATATTTTTAAATACTTGGGCGAGCCTCGCGAAGCGGATTATTATTTTTCAAAGTATAAAAAACTTTTGGAATCCGAAAAAAAAGATTCTAGCCTTTAAATTTTATTCCTTCCCCGCTTAAAAGTTTCCGTAAATACTCACGTTTGTCACCTTGGATTTCTACGACACCACCCTTAGGTCCTTCGCGATAGGTGCCTCCTGTACCGCACTTTGATTTTAGGCGCTTTGCCAAATCTTTCAAAAAAGGAATAGACGCCGGCAATTCATCAATAACAGTGACCAGCTTCCCGCCTCTACCCCCGGTCTCAATTCTTAATTTGGCGACAAAGCTATTTAAATCGAAAGAGTTTTTGAGATTACAAACACACTCCGGCACCAAATGTTTACACTTAGGACATTTCTTGTTTTTGTCAGAATCTGTTGAATAAACAAGGATGGAATCGCTAATAGGTCTACCCTTTATGATATGAAACCAAGATTAGTTTTCTTAACCCAACCTGTCTCACCGCTCGGTAAATCAATTCGATACCAATCGCCTGACTGATCCACAGCCTTTACCGCTACGCCTTCGGCTAGGTGAAAAGCTGCTTTTTCGTGATTTGAAGGACCGTACCTGACTTCTGTTTTTGAGGTTAACACGATAGCGTCCTTATAACGAAGATCATATAACTTGAATCCCAAAAGCACTAAGCTTGCTATTAAGAGTGTTAGAAAAAGGCGCCGGCCTCTATAGATCCATCTCCGCTGTTTAAAAAAACGTAAAATAGTAAAAAACAAGACTCCGATATAAAAAATCAGGGCAAGATTAATAACCTCCCCCTTCCTGAAATACCGGGATTGCTTAATGAACCATTTAATAACAACAGGGGTTGAATCTTCGATTTGAAGCGGCACTTGAGAATCAGCTAATTTTAAATTAGCCCGAATATCTTTTGATCTGGGGTCAAGTCTTAATGCTTTCTGATAATTTAATATCGCAAGACCCAATTTCTTCGATTTATAGTAAGCATCACCCAAATTGTAATAAATATCGGGATCACGGGACTTTTTTGAGAGCATCTTTTCATACATTTCGATGGCCCCTTCATAATCCTTCTCCTGATACATCTTGCCGGCTTCGTCCCATTCCAGCGTTGGTGAAACTTTCATAAGCTCGCAGGCGCCGCTCGCTGCCCCTAAAAGAACAATCGCACCCGCTAAAATCAAACTACCGAATCTTTTTTTCAAGACGCTTTACCATCCCTTCCAATATCTTAATAAGGTTCCTGCCTTCATCCTCTGAGATCAGATTTAGAGCAAAACGGGCCCGGTCAGTAACTTCGTAAAAATCTTTGATTTGCTTTTGAACTTCATCTTCGATCGCAAAATGCTCCATTTGCGCTTCAATTTCAGTAAGAGTAAGTCCGCCGGCTGAAACATTGAACTTATCCGCTAGATACTCACTCATCACCTGATGCGCTTGAGCGAAAAACTCTTTCCGTTTTTCTTCTGACTGATCGCGGGTGAGCCCTTTAAGCTTACGAATACCTCTGAGAGCCCTTCCTTGGGCTTTGAGACGCCGCTTAAGGCCCTTATGCTGACTGTAAAAAAGTTCCTTTCGGTGATTCCAGAATAACACAAGCGTTGCTATTGTTAAAAGCCCGGCCAGGCCGCTCAGAATACGGTTCGTTATCGGTTCATAAACCAAAAGGGTGTTATCATCATCCTTTTGTCTTATAAAATGGATTCCGCTTTCTTCAATCTCAAGAGTTTTTTTGTCAACTGCGATTTGTTCGGGAACCGTGTAGGTATACGAAGGATCACCCTTTTCGACCTTCACTTTAAAAGATTTGGATTTTTGAACATGATAACTTCTCGTCCCGGGGTTAAAGTAACTAAACTCAATAGGAGGAATTGTCAGCATCCCTTCCTGAGATGGAATAAGGGTTAATTCGTAAGTTTTTCTTCCTTGAATAATGTTAAAGTCAGGGGAAACTTGAGAGCTTGAATCTGTTTCAAAAATTTTAACACCTTCTAAAGTTGGAAGATCAGGCCTTTCAATTGTTTCGACATTACCGGCCCCCTCAACTGTCAAAGACAAAGCTAAGGGTTCATTCTGCCGGACAGAACGCTTGTTGAGAACCGCTTCAAATCTATAATCCCCCACTGCCCCCCTGAAACTCACGGGTTTTCCTTTTTCAGGCAACGGCTTTGCCGTAATTTTGATGGGATTCGCTCTTAAAATACGCGGGGTTTTTCTAGCAAAAAAACCGCCACTTTTAAAAAAGCTGTCTCCAAAAAAATCATCTACATATCGATTGCGGCCCTTGGGATGCTCAATAACCATTGCCCTAACCGTTCCGGGTTCAACCCCAAAAATACCGCTTCGTGTCGGAAAAAGCGCGATTTTGCGAAAATCGGAAGTCTCATATTTAAGCCCTCCTACTTTCACAACCCGCTTAGTCGGCCTTCTTTCAGCCGGAAATTCTTCAGTCCAAAATCCTGTCGTAATCGGCTCTTCCTCAAAACGCTCTAGCGTGGCATCGGTCCGGTAATAAATTGAGTAAGTTAAAGTTACTTGCTCTCCAACAAAAACTTCGCTTCGGTTTACCCAGGCTTTCATAAAAATCTCGTCCCCCTCCTGTGCCGCCGGAACAAAATCAGGGCTCCCGGGAGCCCTCACAGCACTTGGCGCGGGGCTCTGTGAAGGGGCAGAATAAGGTTGAGGTGAAAGTTGACTCGCTTGATGAGCTTTAGGATTGGTTAATTGGCCAGCCTTACCTAAAACTTCGATTTGAGCGGGTGCAGTTCGATATGTTGAACTGCCGACTTCAACTTCAATGGGAGGTATTGTAAACTTACCTGCCGTCAGAGGAACCAGTGTAAACGTAAATTCGGTATGAGCTCGTTTTTTTCCATTGATAATAGCGATCTCGGAGGAGCGGCCCAAATAGTAGACATTAAAACCTTTTAGCTGAGGAATTCGAGGTCTTTCAAGGCCTCCGGCGGTCCCTTCAATAATAATTTTCATACGGATTTCCTCGTCAATGTCGATAGATTTTCTATCAAAAGTGATAGTGACATTGAGAGCTTCATCTGGAGTGGCGGCAATAGATGGTCCCGAACTAAATACCAGCAATACTAAAAAGGTAAATAATATTTTTTTCATAAACTGGCTAAATTCTAACAGAAAGTCTAAACTCATCAAACTGTCAAATTTTTACTTTCTTTTAAAGCTAGCGAGCCATTCGATTTCAAACTGCTTAAAATTTTTGCCGGTCATTTCAAAAAAACTTTGCGAAAAAGCCTTACCCTCGCCCGATTTTTTTAAAAGCTGATCTATTTCACCCCATCCATATTTTTCAAGAAGATATCGGACTAATAAATAAGATTCTTGATAAAAAAGAGCGACATCAATCGGCTCGCGAAGCAGTTCGGGTCTCTGGTTGAGAGATTCCAGTGAAAAAAGAGCGCCCACTTTTTTCGCGGCTAAAAATATGGTGAGTGAAATTGGTTCAACGCGGTTTTCTTCGATTTGAGCCAACCCTTCATTCAGCCAGACAGGGCATTTTCCTTTGGTTATTTCATAGATAAAGGCATGCGTTAGCTCGTGATAAACTATCTTTTGATATTGTTTTTCCCAATACCCCACTCCAAACGGCAAACGCAATTTTCCGTCATAAAAGCCACCCGCCCAATGGGGGGCCCGATTCAGCTGAAAAAAATTCTGCGGGTCATAAAAAATGACTACGATTTTTTTAACGGGTTTGAAGTTAAAATCTTCGGCTAACTGCCGGTAAGCCTCACGAAGTACCGCACGCAAAGACTCACGTTCTTTCTCCCATTCTTTCTTATTCCACTTAACAATAAAATTCTCCGTTTGAAATTCTTCAAGAGGTTCCTCAAGAGGCATTTCTTCGGTAAGGCGCGCTAACTTTTCCCGTATTACCGGCGTTCGCCGTATCTCAACCGCCTGAATCCACGCCGCTTTTGCCTCGGGAAGCCTTTGATTCTGGTAATAGAGATCCCCCAAAAAAGAACAGGCTTCATAGCTCGGATAAATTTCTACTGATTTCTTGGCCAGAGGCAGGGCATCAGAAAAATTTTTCTTTTTATAGAAAGAAACGGCCAGATTATGAAAATCAATCGAAACTCCTCTCCTTGAATCTTCCGGAATCGTTTTTTTGTCAGCAAATTCGATAAGAGTTTTTATAAGCGGAGTTCTTTCCTTTGTTGAAATCGTCTGTAAAAGGCCGCGAAGCATTAACCAAAACCTTTCTTCATCCTTACCAGATTTTATAACACCGTCCGCTTTCCGAAGGATCACTTCTACTCCGGTCCAATTTTCCTTTTCGGCATCGGCCCGAGCAAGCTCGCCATAGACAGCCAGTAAATTTTGACGAACGACTTCGTTTTGAGGGTTTAATTCATATGCTTTTTCAAAATTAAAACGGGCTAAATTCCATTTTTTTTGATTAAAATAATCAAGCCCCTTTTGATGGATCCCCGAAACTAAATAGTCCTTTTTTAATTTCTCTGTATCTTCCGTGGCAGCAAGAGTCCCGATGAGTAGAAATCTAATAACAACCAAGGTGACGATTAAAAGAATCCAAGATGTTATTTTTATTGCTTTCATCTTCGTTCTATTCACTATCCACTAATCACGGAAATTTCAACCATGAAATTTCCTGGCAAATTCAATCCTCTTCTTGATTGAGGGATGGCTATAAAAAAGTCTTTCAACCCACGGATTAGGATCCGGGTCTGCTAGATTTTGATCTGCCAATTTTTCAAATGTTGAAATAAAGGCATCTTTGTATCCGGTCACACGAAGCGCAAACTCATCCGCTTGGCGCTCATAAAAGCGGGAAATCGCTTTCAAAAAAGGTCCTGCGCCAAGCGTTATAATCCAAAGCATAAGTGCTAAGGACGGAAAAAACAACGGATCTGCCGGAGATAAACCGGACCTTTGACTCAAAAAGTTTAAAAGTAAAAAGCAGACATAAAATAACAATAAAGAAAATACAGCGTTTGCTAATATCCCCTTCAAAATATGGCGATATTTGTAATGACCGATTTCATGAGCTAGAACCACTTCAATTTCATCCTCGGAAAAATTCTGGATTAAAGTGTCAGCCAACACAACCCGCTTTGATTTTCCAAGCCCCGTAAACATGGCGTTTGCTTTTTTAGTTGTCCGGCTTAAATTAAGTGAGAAAAAGTTCTTAATCCGAAGCCCGTGTTTTTCTCCCATTTTCCAAATTTTCTGCTTCAATGTTTCGCTCTCTATTGGGCCGTACTTATAAAATAAAGGAACGATCCACAGAGGAACAATTTTTGAAAAAAATAAGGAAAATGCAAAATAAAAAATCCAGGCGATCCACCACCATTCAGATGAATATTGCCGTATTAAAAAATAAAACACTTGAATTAAAAGCGAGGCAATACCAAAAGACAAAAGCGCTTTTTTTATTTCATCGATTATCCATGTTTTAACCGTATGATTCGAGAGCTCAAATCGTTTCTCAAGAACGAAGCCCGAATAAAAGCAAAGCGGCAGGTCAAAAATCAAAAAAACAAATGAAAATAAAATAAAATATATTTGGAGCTCTAAAAAGGGATTCCCCGCAAAGCTTGCCAGTGAACGGATGAAGCCTCCGAGGGGAGTTAAGGTTAAAATTAAAAGGATAGTTCCTGTTATTCCTAAGCTAATGAAGTAATTCTGATGCTGAAGCCATTGATATTTCTTTGCTTTTTCCAAAGTGCCCAATTTGGATAAATTTTTTTCTGAAAGCGCCATAAATCCTAGTTACGGCCTCTCATCAAGCCAGCTTAAAATCGAATTCATTAGAAAATCGCTATTTTCGATCATCTGAGTGCCATGCCCTGCCATCGCTAAATCAATCAGAGTGGCCTGTTTGGAAATCCGGGCCAAATGACGGGCTGCTTCTGCTGAACTCAAGTCTTCGGCGCTCGCCGAGTAAAAAACAGGGCGATCACCATATTCTTGGGCCGACGGTATTGATTCAAGCCCTCGATAATCAAGTCCCGGCGAAAGAAGCAGGATTCCGCCAAGCTCAGGCTCCCTCGCCGCAAACAAAAGTGCCGCATTTGCCCCAATGCTAGCTCCCATAATAAATATTGAATTGGGATCAACCTTTTCCTTTTTGACGAGATATTGATAAACGGTTTCAATGTCCATCGGCATTTTTTGAAATTCTTTACGGGAGAAGGTGCGCCACGAGATCTCACGCCCGTTTTTTGAAATACTGTCGCCATGGCCTCTCAGGTCTACTGCGACTGATGAATAATTATTCTCCGCCAAAATTTCCTGGGTCGCTTTCCAGCTCACTTTAGTTCGTGAGAGCATGGGAAGTAAAATAACGGTTCCTTGCGCCTCCATCACTTTTCTATACAAGGCATGAATCAGGACACCGTCTTTCGTCTTAAGTTTGAGTAGCTCCCCCTCCGCCCAAACAGTCGGCGACAATAACAGGCATGAAACAACTAACGCTACAACAAATCGAAATTTGTATCTTACTTTTTTCATCTCTCAGATCTTAGATCTTCGCCCTCAGATCTATCTCCTCAATATTTCCTTCGCGTGCTTTAATGATGTCTCCGTGAGATCTTTGCCCGAAAGCATCTTCGCTATCTCTTGAATTCTAGGGTCGCCTTCCAGTTTTTCAAACTGCACCTGGGTTTTGCCGCCAGCTACCCGTTTAATCACGTTCCAATGACAAGCCGCGTGCGAGGCAACAGGAGCCAAGTGAGTAATCGAAATAACCGCGTGGTTCAGGGCAACTTCTTCCAGTTTCCGCCCGATCACAGGGCCAAGACGGCCGCCAATACCCGAATCAATTTCATCAAAAACCAATGTGCTCACCGGCTGAACTTTAGAAAAGCATTTTTTAATCGCCAGCTGAATACGGGAGGCTTCACCGCCTGATGCTACTTTTGCGAGTGGTTTCAATGCCTCGCCCTTATTAGCAGAGAGAAGAAACTCGATTCTGTCTTTACCTCTCGAATGAAAATCCGTCGGCTCTATAAGCACCTTAAAATGTGCTTGCTTCATTTCGAGACTTTCCAGCTCTTCGGTCACCATTTTTTCTATTTTAGAAGCCGCCTCAGTTCTTATTCGACTGATTCCTGCGGCTTCCTGTGACATCGTGCTCTCGATTTTCTCGATTTCTTCATCAAATTTTTTTAAATTTTTATCGCTTGATTCCAACAGGGTAAAACGGTTTTTTGCTTCATCAAAAAACCGCAGGATATCTTCGAGGGTTTTACCGTATTTTTTCTTTAAACTATCCAGCAAATCAATCCTTTCCATTACGGCTTCAAGCCGCTCCGGGTCGTGCTCGAGAGACTCACCATAATCATCTAAGGATCTCGACAGCTCTCCAATTTTAATTTCGAGTGATTCAGCTTCCTCTTGTAACCTTTTCAGGTTTTTACTCGGATCAATTTTGGTGAGCATCGTAAAAAGCCGGCTGATTTGGCCGCTCCCTGAAAGCAGTGAATTTTCATCATCGGATAATTTTTGGGCACATTCCCGGTAAAGATTCCCCAACTTTTCAGCGCTGTTTAATCTGATCTTAAGTTCTTCGAGCCCCTCATCTTTTTCCGGATTAATGCGGGCTGCTTCAATTTCTTTAATTTGATACTGAAGCAAATCCATCTCTCTTTCCTTCTGAGTTAAAGAATCTATCAAAATTTGCTTCTCAGCCAGCAGCTCGACTCGATGCTCATATAATTTTTTAAAAGATTCTATTTTTTTCTGGAGCCCCGCGAACATATCGAGAAGAAGTGCCTGTTCGACCGTATCATAAAGACTTTCGCTTTCCCTTTGGCCAAAAATATCAACTAGCCGGGGAGCTATCTGCTTTAACTGTGACGCTGTTGAGAGAACACCATTTAGGAAGCTTCGGGTTTTAGAGGTTCCTTCAGCCGACCTTTTAATAATAACGAGACCCTCTTCGGGGGTAAGATTTTTTTCTTTCAGCTCTTTTTCCAGGAAAGATTTTTCTTCAATTTGAAAAATAGCTTCAACCGATAAGGTTTTCCCGGGGCGAAGCCACGTCGACTCAAGCCGATTTCCTAAGGCAAAGCCTAGAGCTTCAATAACGATAGATTTGCCGGCTCCCGTTTCACCCGTGAGCACATTGAGTCCTTTTGAAAAATCAAGCAACGCCTCTTCTATCAGCGCAAAATTCTTAACCTTTAACTGGACTAGCATTTCTTTAATCTATCACCTGCCACCTTCATAGGTTACCCATCCTGTATCCGTCTCATAAATTCGAACCGCATCTAACCGAACTCCGCTTGGAAGTTTTTTTTCTATAATATCCCAAAAGACCAGCGTCAAATTTTCTGAGGTGGGATTGATATCTTTTAAAAAATCAACATCCACCGTTAGGTCCCGATGGTCCACCTTATTATAAATTTCTTCTATCAAAATTTTTTTAAGATCAATCAGATTCATAACCATTCCACTGGCGGGATCCTGTTTACCCTTAACGGTCACCTCCAGGACATAGTTATGCCCATGCCGGTCAGGATTATTATCTTTGCCGAATAATTTAGAATTTTCTTCCGCCGTAAGCTCAGGATTGTTAAGCCAATGAGCTGCGCTGAACCGAATTTTTTTTGTAATGCTGATCATCCTAGTTCTCGTTTTGCCTCCTGCCACAGCCTCTCCAATTCGCTAGGCTTCATTTTATCAAGCTTTAAGCGGGAAGCAGAAGCTGCTTCTTCCATAAATTGAAACCTTTTTCTAAATTTACGATTCGCGGCAATAAGAGCTACTTCCGGATCTGTATTTAAGTGACGCGAAAAATGAGCGACGGTAAAAAGAAAATCCCCCATCTCTTCTTTGATTTTTTTTTGGTTGCCTTTTTTAAGCTCACATTTAATCTCTCGAAGCTCTTCTTCCATTTTTTTCATCACCTGTTGCGTTTTTTTCCAATCAAACCCGACCCGTCCTACTTTTTTTCCGATTCTATAAGTTTCCAAGAGAGACGGCTGATAGTGATTAATATTATCGAGCAAAGACTTCCCAGCCTTCCCTCTCTCTTTCGTTTTCGCCTGATCCCAAAATTTATGGGCATGCTCCGCGTTTTTAGCCTTCCCGGCACCAAAAACATGAGGGTGACGACGGATCAATTTCTCCTCAATGGCTTTAATAATAGATTGTTTTGTATAGCGTTTTTTTTCTTCCCCGATAACGATCATGGCAGCAATAACAGCGATTACATCCCCCAGTTCTTCATTTATCTTTTCGGGGTTTTTCGTATCAATCGCCTCAAGCACCTCATATGTCTCTTCGAGCAGACAGCGTTTCAAGCTTTCTAAGGTCTGCTTCTTGTCCCAGGGACACCCCTGCTTACCCCGTAATTTCTTGATAATCTTAACTATTTTTTCCATGACTAATCCAAATAAAATTCCCGCTCATTCCGGATGCTTGTAGGCTCAACTTCATCAGGGATAAACGCGATGTCATCCATAAAGCTCTGATGGTCCATCATTAGACCGGGACCGAGATACTTCAATAAATGTCCGGGGATCTCGTTTAAAAAACGGCTGGGCAATTTCGAATCTCTAAAACCATAAAGCATTCGGCTTGAAGCAAATGTCAGCATCACCTGCTTCATAGCGCGGGTAATCCCTACGTAGCAGAGCCTTCGCTCTTCTTCCATATCACGCGGGTTTTGAGTTAAAGAATTGGCATGAGGAAAAATTTCCTCTTCCAGACCCACCATAAAAACGTGTTCAAACTCAAGTCCCTTAGCCATATGAAAGGTCATCAAGGTCAAAGATTCCTCTTCCGGCGTCCATTTGTCCAAATCAGTTGCTAAAGTAATGCTTTCCAGAAAATTCCTCAGAGGATCTTCCTTGGTGTTTTCATTTCGCTCGGCGCCGCTAAAAAATACATCGCGCGCCAGAGGATTTGATTCAAAATCAAGGGCAACACTGATAAATTCTTTAAGGTTTTCAACGCGGGCCTTGGCCTCGATTGTATCTTCATTTTGAAGCTCCGCTAAGATACCGGTATCCTCCATCACTTCTTCGATCAGTTCTGAAAGGTGAATTTCAAACCGGCGGCCTGCCAAATGAGCGCGGGTTTTTAAAAGTGAAGCGATGGAATGAATAACTTTTTCTCTCAAATTTGAAATTTGAGAAGTTTCATTCAAGGCCCGAAAAAAAGAGATTTGTTTTTCTTTCGCATAGCTATCCAAAATTTCTAAAGTTTTTTTACCAATGCCGCGTCCCGGAACATTAATAATGCGTTTAAAACTAATATCATCATCAGGGTTGACTAAAACGCGAAGATACGCGATCAGATCTTTAATTTCCCGGCGATCATAAAACCGCACTCCACCCACAATCCGGTAAGGCAGACGGTGCTTTCGAAAAGTATCTTCAAACACCCGGGATTGGGCATGAACTCTGTAAAAAACAACAATATCCCGCAAAGAAATTCCCTGATTTTTTAATTCATAGATCTCTTTGGCAATAAAACCGGCCTCGTCCTTCTCATCCCGGGCCTCATAAAGATAAAGCGGTTTACCCTCTCCTTTTGACGACCATAAATCCTTGGGTTTCCGATCGCGGTTATAACTAATCAAATGATTAGCGGCCTCTAAAATTTTCGTGGGCGAACGGTAATTTTCATCCAGAGTAATATGTTTGCAATCGGGATAGTCTGTTTCAAAGTCCAGAATGTTCTGAATATCAGCGCCACGCCACGCATAAATCGACTGATCGGGGTCGCCGACTACGGTAAGGTTTTTGTATTTTGAAGCTAATAATTTAATTAAATGATATTGGGCGCGGTTTGTATCCTGATACTCATCAATTAAAATATATTGGAAACGTTCTTGGTATGACTCAAGAACGTCAGGTGCGGATTGAAATAATCTTACGGTCTTCGAGATCAGATCGCCAAAATCCAATCCGCCTAATTTTTGAAGCTTTCTCTCATAGAGATCATAGACCTTACCTAAAATATCTTCCCAATGATCCCCGGCAACCTGTTTGATATCTTCGGGGGATTTCAAATCATCTTTTGCGCGGCTGATTGATTCTCGTAAACCTTTGGGATTAAAATGTTTTTCATTAAAACCCAATTCCGCCAGACATTCTTTAATCAAGACAAGCTGATCTGAGTCGTCATAAACCGTAAAATCTTTCGGAATTCCGATCCGGTGACCGTCTGCTCTTAAGATTTTGAGCCCTGTTGCGTGAAAAGTCGCGACCCAAACATCCCGGTCAACAAGCTGACGAACACGCTCCCGCATCTCGCCGGCGGCTTTATTTGTAAACGTAACTGCCAAAATTTGAAATGAAAATACGCCTTTTTGAATCAGATGAGCAATTCGATGTGTTAGGACTCTCGTTTTACCGGTTCCAGCGCCCGCTACAATTAAAAGCGGTCCCTCTCCGTGCTGAACCGCTTCTTTTTGCGCCGGATTTAAATTAAACATTTATAGATTTAAAACTCTCCTTATTAATCCGGTTTTACAGAATGATTATTGGATGTCTTAAGAATAGGATAAAACTTCAATTTTTTCCGTAACCCACGCCAATAGTCATGATTCAAGGCTTCTTCTAAATTATAAACATTTTCGAAATCGCTCAATTTATCTTCTTCGTTTTTAAAAAGGAGCCCCGCTTCTATCATCGCAAATACAACCTGACCCATATCCTTGGTGGAGCGTATCCCCCAGTATTCAAGAACCGAATGCGCCATAGGACCGTATTCTTTTATGGCTAAATCGCGAATGCCCTTGGCCAATTCTTGCCCCGAAACATGCCTTTTTTTCTTGAGGCGATCCATCGTAAAGTGAAGCCCCGCCATCACAAAACCGAATGTTTCCATTTTAAAAGTGGGATGCTCTCCGGCAAGCTTTTCGAGCTTAGTATAAATTTCTTTTGCCTTTTTAACGGCTTCTTTTTTACTCACGCGGCAACACTTCCTTTCGACCCATAAAACTCGTTTGATAATTCTTGGGCCCGTCTCACAACATCAGCTCCGAGTTCAGCTTCCTTAAAATTGATACCTAATTCGTTCTCAAAAGATTCTCTGAGCGTCTCCGTAAAAAAATCGGGCTCAAAAGAATATTCCTGCTCTAACTGTAGCATAATTGATCCTTGATGCAGTAGGACGTTTTTACGTCTTTTCTGAGCGCCTCCCACGATTTTTTTATTTTTAAAAAGAAGGTCTCCCGGCACCGGATTTTTAAAACACGCGCTCCGACTAATCTCAGGGGAAACCTTAACACCTTCTGTCTTAGCCTGCACCGCTCGAATTGACCTTTCTTTAAAAGCAAGCTGAATAATTTTATGTATCCAGAAATAACTTTTCTCTACCGATTTCGCCGCTGGAAATTCAGCACTGTTAATTCCTAACGAAAAAACCAAATCCTTATCATGAAAAACAACCCCGCCGCCCGTCAAACGTCTTACAACCGGCAAATCAAAACTTTCCTCATTATTTCTTTTTGAAAAATAACCGATTGTTATTGACGGCTTCTCCATCGTATAGCACCTTAAAAAGCATGACGCCTCACCTCTGGCCACCTTCTCAAACAACGCATGATCCAATGCCATCTGAAAAGAAGCTGAAAGATTAAAATTTTTATAAAAAAAACAAGCCATTATTTAGAAACAGCCTGCGATAAGGTAATTTCTGGGGACCAGCACAAATTGGGATTACGAGCTGCCGTTACCTCATCGCACCTCGTTACGGGGGTAGTGAGAGGTGCCGATTTCACTTTTCCGGGATCGCTCTGGCACTCCCTGGCAATACAAGTCATCACTTTAACAAATTGATCTAGAGTTTCTTTGGATTCTGTTTCGGTGGGCTCAATCATTAACGCCTCGGAAACAATTAAAGGAAAGTAAACCGTTGGAGCGTGGACTCCATAATCTAAAAGACGTTTCCCGATATCACCGGCTCCAATTCCGCCCTTCTTCTGCCGGGAAGCAGACAGCACAAATTCATGCATACAAATTCCATTTATTGGTAAATCATAGTCTTTCGAGAGTTTGACACGCAAATAATTCGCGTTCAATATCGAAAGTTTACCAACACGCTTAATTCCCTCTAAACCCAATATCCGTAGATAAGTGTAAGCCCGAATTAAAATACCGGTATTTCCATAAAAAGCCTTCATTCTACCGACTGACCCGGAGTCTCCCTCTTTAACGCAATAGGATCCGCTTTTCCTTTTTTCAATTAAGCCCACGGGCAAGAAGTGCGCCAAATGACTTTTAACTCCAACCGGTCCGGCCCCGGGACCTCCGCCGCCATGAGGAGTAGAAAAAGTTTTATGAAGATTGAGATGAATAATATCAAAACCCATATCACCCGGCCTGCAAATACCCATCAAGGGGTTCATGTTGGCCCCATCGTAGTAAAGCAGCCCCCCGGCCTGGTGAACCAATTTAACGATCTCTGAAATATCTTCTTCGAAAAGACCGAGAGTATTGGGGTTTGTCAGCATGAGGCAGGCCGTCTCATCCGTCAGAGCTTCCCGAAGCTCATTTAAATCCACACATCCCTTAGTATTTGACTTTATTGTTTTTACCTCAAAACCAAATTGAGCCGCACTCGCTGGGTTGGTGCCGTGTGAAGAATCAGGTACTATCACAATACGCCGCTTTGAATCATTGCGGGCTTTGTGATAAGCCTTTACGATCATCATCCCGAGTAATTCTCCATGAGCACCGGCTGCGGGTGAAAAAGTAAACCGGTCCATTCCGGTTAATTCTTTTAGATCACCCTCCATCTCATAAAGCATTTTCAAAATTCCCTGAACGGACCCCTCGGATTGGAAGGGGTGAAGGTTCTTGAAGCCAGGAAGGGCTGCCATGTCTTCATTGATTCTTGGGTTATATTTCATCGTACAGGAACCTAAAGGATAAAAAGAGGTGTCAATCGAAAAATTCTTTTGAGAAAGCCGAGTGAAATGCCTCACAACCTCGGGCTCTGTCACTTCAGGAAGTCCCGCTTTTTTTCTCCGCTTCAAATTAGATGGTACGGTCTCCAAATACTCTTTTTCCCAGTGCCTTTTCGGAAAATACTCATCGCCCTTGTCCGTATGCGATAATTCAAAAATCAATGGCTCGATGGACTTCATGATGCCGCTTCTCCCAGAAGCTTAATGAAAGCATCCAGATCATCCCGTGTTTTAGTCTCAGTGACACATACTAAAAAATGATTAGGCAAATTAATGTCAAATTGCTCCAGGTTGATTCCGCCAAAAACTTTCTTTTTCTCAAGTTTATCTAAAAGTTCTTTTACATCCCCATCGTAACGCACCGCAAATTCATTAAAAATGGCGCCTTCAAATGGAATTTGAAACTTTTTTAATTTAGAAATTGCTTCCTTTAAATAAAGGCTGTTCGAAATATTGATCTCATTGACTCTCTTTAATCCGCTTTCACCCATCAATGAAAGATAAATCGTAGCAGCAAGAGCCATTAAGCCCTGGTTGGTGCAAATATTGGACGCTGCTTTCTCTCTTCGAATATGCTGCTCTCTTGCCTGTAACGTCAATACAAACGCCCTCTTACCTTCCGTATCTTTTGTAAGCCCCGCTATTCTTCCCGGGATCTTTCTCATCAAAACCTTGGTAGCGGCAAAAAAACCAAGAAGAGGTCCACCCCAGCTCATTGGAATTCCAAACGGCTGACCTTCACCTGTAACAATATCAGCTCCCCACTCGCGCGGAGACGTAAAATACGAAAGACTCATCGGGTTAACATTCACTATCAGCAAACCGCCTGCCGCGTGAACCGTTTCCGCGATATCTTCATAATTTTCAACAATACCCAAAAAATTAGGAAAGCTAAGTGCCGCGCAGGCTGAGTCCTGAGAAATTTTCTCCTGAATAAATTTCCGGTCCAAACAGCCGGCTGCCGTATAAGGAATTTCTACAACCTGAACATCCATACCGTCCAGATAAGTTCGAATAACTTCCTTGTAATGAGGGTGAATGAGACTCGAGATCAAAACCTCTTTCCTTCGCGTGTGATGAATGCTGAGCAAGATCGCTTCTGCCAAGGCTGTAGCGCCATCGTAATGGGACGCATTTGAGACATCCATTCCGGTTAGGCGGCACATCAGAGTTTGAAATTCGTAGATCGCCTGAAGTGTGCCCTGAGAAGCTTCGGCCTGATAAGGAGTATATGCGGTCAAAAATTCGCCGCGTGAAATCAAATGATTAATAACAGAAGGAATAAAGTGCTCATAAATTCCGCCGCCCAAAAAACTCAAACTCTCTCCGGTATGGACATTGCTGGCGCCAAGCGATTCGATTTCTTTTTTAACCGCTAATTCACCCGGGCTCTCTGGAATTCGAATTTCCGGGTGAAGCAACTTTTTAGGAATTTTTTTAAGAAGATCGTCAAAATTTTTTACTCCGATTTCCCGGAGCATTTCCTTCTCATCGCCGGAAGTAATCGGGAAATAGGACATTAATGAGCGCCCTCTGCGATGTATTTTTCATACGAGGATTTATCCATCAAATCAACAGCTTCGCTTGCCTCGCTCGTCCTAATCTTAAAAAGCCATCCTTTTCCGTAGGGGTCATCATTAATAACGCCAGGGTCTGACTCTAGGTCTTTGTTGGAGGCAATCACTTCACCCGATAAAGGGGCATAGATATCAAAGGCCGCTTTTACCGATTCAACAACGGCTAGCATCTCCCCCTGTTTAACGTTTTGGCCCGTTTGAGGCACTTCGATAAAGACAACATCTGAAATCTCTTTCTGCGCATAATCGCTGATGCCGCAGATCACTGTATCACCTTCGGTTTGAACCCATTCATGGGACTTAGAATACTTTAAATTATCCGGAAAATTCATAGATAACTCCTCTATAGCTTGTTATCAGTTTTTGAGTAGAGTTTATAACTTATCAGATATAACTTCTCAAGAAATTTTCTTCGAAAACCTCTTGAGTGAGCCGCCGATATAAAAGGGGCCTTTGACTATCCGGCAAGGAATTTTTTGGCCTCGAATTTCAATCTCAACACCCTCAATAACCGGCTTTGGGGAATCAATATATCCCAAACCAATATTTTTCTTTAAAGTTGGGCTCATGCCGCCGCTTGTAACAAACCCGCTTTCTGCGCCGTTCAAATAAAGCTTGTAGCCTGCCCTTGGAATTTGACGTCCCAACGCTTCAAATCCAATAAGTCGCTTCGAAATACCTTTTTCTTTTTGAGCTTTAATTTTCTCTGAACCGATAAAATTTTTATCAAGATCGACTGCCCAGCTGAGACCGGCTTCGAGAGGCGTCACCTCTTCCGTTAATTCATGTCCATAAAGAGAATAACGAGCTTCCAACCTGAGAGAATCCCGAGCACCAAACCCCACGGGGCGAAGACCCAATGCTTCCCCTACCCTTAAAAGCCCTTTCCAAAAATCTCCGCCTTTTGGCTTAGGTAATAAAATTTCAAACCCATCTTCCCCTGTGTATCCGGTGCGGCAAATAATAACTTCGACTCCCTGGTAATTAAAAATCTGAAATTGAAACCGCATAACTTTTGAAAAATCAAGCCCAGTAAATTCCGTTATAATTGCTTCGGATTTGGGTCCTTGAAGCGCAAAAAAAGTTTTCCTAAAACTAAAATCGGTAAGCTTTACCTGAAAATCTTTTTGATTTGAACTCAGCCATTCCCAGTCCTCGGAAATTCTCGAGGCATTTACCACCAAAAAATACTCATGGATATTCTTTTCATAAAGAATCACATCATCAATAATGCCTCCCGCCTCATTTGTCATTAACGAATAAATGCCTGCCTCCGGCTTTAATTTGTCGAAATTAGCAGTTAAGAGCGAACTTAGAAATTCTCTGGCATCGAGCCCCTCGATTAGAAAATAGCCCATATGTGATACATCAAAAAGTCCCGCGGTATTCCGAACTGCCTCGTGTTCTTCGATAATACTGGTGAAATAAATAGGGACTTCCCAGCCGGCAAAGTCAGCTATTTTCGCTCCCTTTTCCCGGTGTAATTCTAAAAGCGGGAGCGGCTTAGTTTGAAATAAATCGTTTTCCATATTTAAAAATTAAGGAAAGGCGTTGATTTGACTTTATTAAAGTAATATTTTCTCTTAAAAATAAGATTCGAGCCACTCGCGAGCTTGAGAAGTCGCACGTGAAAGAAAGTTTTGGGTAGCTCTTTGCTGTTTAAGCGTTTTAAATGCCGCTTGCTGATGGCGGATTGCGCCCCAGACTGCGGTAAATTGCGAATTCCAATACTGCGGCTCGCTTGTTTCGACCCCAAAATTCTTAGGATTACCAAAACGGGTCCGAATTGAAAATCGATCCTCGATCTCTTCCAAGAGACCTTCCAGCTTTGAACCGCCGCCAGAAATTACGATTTCTGACAATCTTCCTTGTCCTTTCGCCTCAGCAATCTCTTTTTCAAGTCTTTGCCAAAAAGGAGTCAAATTTTTACTTAGAAATTCTCGCAATTGTCCGCGCTTTAAGGTTTCGATGCCGTATTCATTCCGTGAAATAGGGAGGCTTTCTTCATCAGTAGGGCCCGGCAGAAGAGTTCCAAATTCCTCTTTGAGCCGGCGGGCTTCACCGACCTTTAAATGATAACGATCAATTAAATTTTGGGTTAAAGCATCGCACCCCCATGAGAAAGAATTGGAATAGCAAAGAATATTGTCTTTAAAATAGATAAGATCCGTTGCATAGCCGCCAATATCCATCAAAAGGACTCCATCTTTTTTTTCATCCTCCTCCAGAACACAGTATGACGCCGAAAACGCTTTGGGTATTATCGTCTTCAGCTCGGCTTCGCATCGGTCAAACAGTTTAGTCAAATTCCGATAGACCTCAGAGCTGATCGTAAAAATACGAAGACTGACGCCAAGTCTCTCCGCTTCTAAATCCAGCGGGTTTTGTATCCCCCGGGAATCATTGACCCAGTATTCTTGCGGAACGCTTTGAATAATTGTTTCTTTGAGCGGTACCATCGACACATTGCGTGTTTGACGAATGACTTCATCCAAGTCGTCCGTCTGAATTGTATGTTTCGCTGTCGAATAAAAAATAGAGCTCGCGAAAGAATATCCTTTAATATCGGGGGAAGATAAAACTAGGGTGATTTCGGGAAAATTGTCCAATCCGGCATCGTCAAAAAGACTTCGTGCCTCGCGGGAAGCTAGCTCTAGATCACTGATTCTGCCATGGTAAAAACCTTGCGAAGAAACCGCTTTAAAATAAATTAGTTTGGGATGGGCTAAATTGGAAAAATCAACACGAGCCAGCACAAACTTGCTGGCGCCCAAAAAAAAATAATTATTAATTTTGCTATTTTTAAAGTTTAAAGCCATTCTATGAACCCTTTTTCTTTAATTTAACAATTACGTCCTGAAACCGCAAGTCCAGATAATGGAGTTTTCCTCTGACATCCGAATGTAAAAGCGTTTCGATATTCCGGATCTTTCCCAGATTATTCAAATCATTTCCCACACGAAATTCTATTCCCTCCCGCGTAACAAACGTCCAAAATCCGATTTCATTAACATAAACTTTTTGAATCTGTTCTTTTTGGAACAAAGAACTGTTCTTTAAAGAATCCATATACTCGCTGATCTGTATAATATGTGATGAATGATAATCCGTACCCACCATATGAGGAATAGGACGAACTGAAGTATCGCTATAGATTAAAAACTCCGGGTGAGGATCCGAGGACACATCCGGCAGCAAAACACCATCTTGATCAATTAAAAAATATTGCTCTTTAAACGGCGAATAGATCTGAAGAACAGGGCTCCGCTCCTCAATGCGGGCCTCAAGACGATTGGGAAATATTTTCTTAAACTTTGCCTTTCGAATTCGTGGGTGCGTCAGGGCTACTTCAACCAATTCATCGAGTTTAATCTCTAAAAGATCCATACCTTTTTTAAGTTCGGTTAATTTAAGCACCTCTCCAGGAGTTACCTTTTCTAGCCCTAAAATCCGGATCCCCTGAAGCTCCATGAGGCGCGCGGCATCAAGTGACCGATGCACCCAAAAAAAACACAAGATTGTGACCATGAATAAAGAACCGAGAAGTAAAAAATTTCTGATTCCGTGCCCTCGGCGAAAACCGGGTTTTCTAAAGCCGAGCCGTGAAAGAGTTTTCTTAATTCGCTTAGGCATTTACCATTCTTCTTTCGGCATATCGGACGATGGTCTCGCAAAGTTTCTTAAACGAAATGCCGCGCGCCGAGGCCGCTTTTGGAAGCAGGCTCAGCTCCGTAAATCCCGGTATTGTGTTAGCCTCCAGCACATGCATTTTGCCTTTTTTATCTACCATTAAATCAATCCTCGAAAAATCCCGAAGCCCTAAAGCCCGGTGGGTTTTAAGAGCAAGCCGCCGGCTTGCCTGGTCGAGTTGTTTTGTGATTGGGGCTGGCACCAAATAGTTAGTAAGCCCCGCTGTATATTTTGCGCGATAGTCATAAAAAGAGCGTTTTGGTTTTAATTCAATGACCGGCAAGGCTTCTTTACCCAATATTCCTACCGTTAATTCGCGTCCTAATATTTGTTTCTCAATCAAAAGTTCATGCTCCCGGCCAAAAATTTTATCCGACTTTTTTTTAAACTCTCCTAAGGACGCGACTTGAAAAATACCAATACTTGAACCGTCTTCGATCGGTTTACTAAAAATAGGAAAAGGGAAATTTTTTAATTTTTTCATAAAATTTTTTCGTGTTACACAGACCCATTGCGGAGTTGGGATCTTCTTGAAATCAAAAAACTGCTTCGCCTTAATTTTATTAAAAGCCGCATAAGAACAATCGGCATTTGAACCCGTATAGGCAATGCTTCTTTTTTGGAGCCATCTTTGAATCGTTCCATCCTCCCCTTGCTTGCCATGGAGCGCTATAAAGGCAATATCAATCGCGTTTTTCCGGATACGGTCCGAAAATGATTTTCTAGTATCAATCTTGATTGTCTTGAAGCCGCTTTCCTTTAAGGCCCGGTAAATCGCATTGCCTGACTTGATAGAGATCGGACGCTCATTGGAGGAGCCCCCCAAAAAAACACCGATTCGTTTTTTACCGTTAGACGCCGACATATTCAACTTCGCTTTCTAAGTTAACTTGAAATTCTTTAAACACTTTTTCCTGAATCAACTGGATTAATTCCAAAACATCCTGAGCCTTGGCTCCCCCTTTATTGACGATAAAATTACCGTGAACTTGGGAAATTTCTGCGCCCCCCACCCGAACTCCTTTTAAGCCCAAGCGGTCTACCATTTCCCCAACTGTCCACTCGGAAGGTGCCGGATTTTTAAAGATGGAGCCGGCGCTCGGATGATTCCAATCCTGAACTTGTTTACGGTAACTGCGGCCCTGGGCAATCCTTTCCTGTATTTTTTTAGGATCTTCCGGTGTTAAATAAAACACAGCGTGTAAAATTAAATTACCTCTCAAACTTGAGCTTCGGTAACCAAAATGAATCTTATCTTTTTTGAGCCGTTCAAAATTACCCTCGGGCGTCAATAAGCTAACCTCTTCCAAGCAATGCGATATTTCCTGCCGCTCACCTGAACTGTTCTTACCGAATCCGGCATTCAGAATCAAAGCGCCTCCCACGGTTCCCGGAATCAGGTCGAGAAATTCGAGACCGCCCAAACTCTCCTTTTTGAGTTTTGAAACAAATTGGTGCAATGAAATACCGCTGGAAACCTCGACCTGAGAATCTTTTGCCCGAAAAAAATTTTTTTCAAACTCTGACATATTTAAAATCAAGCCGGAATATCCCTCATCAGCAAACAAGGTATTAGAACCAGCGCCTAAAATGCGAAGCGGCACCCCTTCACGTTCCCGAAATTTGAGCACATAAAGAAGTTCCGTTAAATTTTTAGGGGTCGCATAAAACCGGGCCAAGCCGCCGATTTTGAAACTTGTATGAGGCGCTAACGGCTCATTAAAACGTATATTAAGTTCTAAATCGGACAGCAAACGCATCGGCTATCTCACTTATATCACCCGCACCCATAAAAGCAAAAAGCTCGCCTTCAGGTGCTTCGGATGGTTTTAAAGCGTTGAGTAAATTGTTTTTTTCAATAAATGAAGCGTTATTGTGACCATGCCGACGGATAGTTTTAAGCATTTCCCGAGCTGAAATTTTTTCGTTATTCATTTCACCTGCTCCATATATATCAGTGACAACGATCCGGTCAGCATCCGCAAAGGAAGAACCAAACTCTTCCAACATGTTTCGAATACGAGAAAAACGATGAGGCTGAAAAACAGCCGTAACTTTTTTACCATAGCTTTTAAGCGCTCGAAGGCTCGCTTGGATCTCTGTCGGATGATGCGCATAATCGTCTACGACAAGTAAGTCTGATGTTTCAAGTTTTACCTCAAGCCTCCGGCCGGTACCTTTAAAATCCGCCATTCGGGCAATAACCTCATCCGGTGATGAACCAAAAGCAATGACCAACGCGAGGGCCGCTATCGAATTCGAAACATTATGGAGACCGGGCATTCCGAGTTTAATGCGTCCCAATTTTTTTTGGCTTCGATAGAGAGAATATTCCGAACTTTTTGAATCTAAGTGAATATCATGCGCCCAAAAATCAGCTTGGTGTGAAAAACCATAAGTAATAAGAGGTTTTGAATAATCCGTAAATAATTTCAAAAGTTCCTCATCGTCATGATTGATCAAAAGTAAACCTCCCTCACGGGTTTGCGAGCCGTAATCCTTAAAGCAGGCCTTAATCTCTTCAAAGTCTTTATAATGATCCAGATGTTCTTTTTCGACATTTGTAATCAATGAGTAGAGCGGTTCATACCGTCTATGCGATTTATCACTTTCATCCACTTCGGCAATATAAAGATCGTCTGAGCCCAGCAAAACATTGTCATCATGATTCAGCAATATTCCGCCAATCAGACAAGTAGGCTTCCAGCCGATTTTTTCTGCTAAAAAAGAAATCATGGCCGTTGTGGTCGTCTTCCCGTGGGTTCCTGTAATGCCCATTGAAGGCCTTTTGTTTAACAGCTCGGCTAAAACCTCAGAGCGGTGCATTAAAGGAATGCCAAGTTGCCTGGCTTGCCTGACTTCCAAATTGCTGTCACTGATCGCGGTGGAATAAACAAGAGCATCGATCGTGGGGTCTAGTTTTCCGTCATGACCCGAGAACACGCGGATTCCCGCCATTCTCATCTTTTCAAAACAGCTTCCCTCCTTTTGGTCAGTTCCGCTCACTTTAAACCCTAAATGATTCAGTGTTTTGGCTAAAGCACTCATGCCAACACCACCGATTCCGACAAAATGAAAATGGCGCTTATTCGGAAAAAGTTTCTTCTTCATTGTGAATTATCTAACACCTCATTGAATAAATTTTTGAGACGGCCCGCACTGTCTAGGATACTATTTTTTTTCGCGTTGTCACTCATGGATTTTAGTATTTCAGGTCTTTTTAGAAGCCTCCCGGTAAGACCCGTTAACGCTTCAGATGTTAAATCTTTTTCCTCGACCACTTCGCAAGCTCCGCGACTTTCTAAAAACTTCGCGTTTTCCAGCTGATGAGAACCGGCATAAGGATACGGAATCAATAAACTTGGGATTCCAAAGGCCATTAGTTCAAAAATGGTGCCGGCACCGGCTCTAGCAATTACCCAGTGGCTCCATTGATAAAGTTTTTCCATTTCATCACTGAACGGCAAAATTTCGTATTCAAGTTCCCGGGGTAAAGACTTATAACAGCTAGATACTTCTTCTAAATGCCTCGTCCCTGCAATATGTTTGATGCTAAATTTGGTCATTTCCTCGGCTGACAAGCCCTTCCACGCCTCGGCAACAATCTGGTTAAGAAAGTGAGAGCCTTGACTACCTCCCAATACTAAGATATTAATTTTATCGGCTTTTTTGGGAGGAAAATAAAGAAAATCGTGGGCGCTTTTTGCTAAAGAATTTCTAAGAGGATTACCTGTGACAACAGTTTTTTGGTTCACTAATTCTGTCTCGGGAAAACTAAGCGCAACACGGTCCGCTATCCCTTTTAACATTTTATTGGCTTTTCCAAAAACAGCATTTTGCTCATGAATAATTGTTGGAATACGCATTGCTTTAGCTAAACAAACCGCTGGGAAAGAAAGAAAGCTTCCAAAACCCATAACCAAAACCGGTTTTTCTTTAAGCAAAATAAACATGATCCGAAACGAATTAACAATGAATCTAAGGGTGAACAAAATCATCCGTGGACTAATCCCGCTTGGCAACGGAAAGGCTTTCACACGATAAATTTTAAAATCCTCCAGCTCTCGCGGTACTTTCCAATTAGGATTCGGGGCTAATATGAATCGAATTTGACAGTCCGTAGTATCTTGGATTCTATGGGCTGTTGCTAATGCGGGAAATAAATGCCCACCTGACGAACCCGTTGCAATGAGTATTGTATTAGATTTGTTCTTTCCCTTTTTCACCTATTATGTATTCGCCTTTTATCCTTTTAGTCTCTCGGTTTTCAACTCTGGGGATCCTTGCCCCTCACTAGTTACTAACCACTAGCCACTAACCACTTTCTGGTCACCTTTTTCTCTTCTTCCCCTTGTACAGTTTCCTATCAACGCCTAAAATCAGCCCGACAGCTATCATATTCATAATCAGAGATGAACCCCCGTAACTTACGAACGGTAAAGGCAGCCCCTTTGTGGGGATCATTCCCGTAGCTACCATAATATTAATAAACGCCTGAATCAAAATCATAAGCACAAGACCCCGGACATATAGATTTAAAAATAAATCCTTTGATTTTCGCGTAATGTTAAAACCAAAAACAAAAAACGCGACAAAAAGAAGAACAATAACTAAAGCGCCGATAAGCCCCAGCTCTTCTCCGATGATCGAAAAAATGAAATCGGTAAAACTTTGCGGCAAATAAAATAATTTTTGGGTGCTGGCACCCAAACCCAACCCCTTCCAGCCGCCGATCCCAAAAGCGATGAAGGACTGAATGATTTGAAAGCCGCCGCCTCTTGGATCGCGCCAAGGATCCAGAAAAGCCGTAATGCGCGCCATACGGTACGGAAAAAGTATAACTAGAAAAACTACCATAGGCAGTATTGTTAAAGCCATCCCAAAAATATATCGAAGCCGGATACCCGAAAGAAAAAAGAGAGTAATGGTTAATAAAAAATAAATAATCACCGAACCCAAATCAGGCTGCGCCAAGACAAGAATAGAAAACAAGGAAAAGACACATAAGGGCGGAATAAAAACTTTCCAGTCGCCCCTTTGAATTTCGCGAAACTTTCTGGAAAGATAATCCGCCAGATAAAGCGTTAAAATAATTTTAATAAATTCGGCCGGCTGCAAATTAATAGGACCCAATTTGATCCAGCGGCTGGCGCCTCCTCCTGCTTGAGATAGGAAGGGCAAATACACCAGGGTCAACGCGACAACTCCCCCAATCACCAAGACAAGACTATTCTGCTTTAGCCATCCGGGATCAATGAGAGATGCGCCCATCATTAAGAAAAATCCAAGAAGCACGTAGATTAACTGACGTTTTAAGAAATAAAAAGAGTCCCCAAAATGCTGATAGGCAAATATAGCGCTCGCGCTATAAATCATAATAATACCGAGCGCTGCCAGCGTTAAAGTGACAATTAAGAGACGGAAACCGTTTTGTGACATTTTATCGCTATTTCATTTACTAGTTTTTTAAATTGCCTGCCCCGATCTTCATAGTTTTGAAACATATCAAAACTGGCGCAAGCGGGAGAAAAAAGTATTGTATCCCCCGCGGCAGAAAAGCGCGCGGCGCTCTCGATCGCCTCTCTCAACGAAGCAGCCATTGTTACCTGCTCAAAGGAACTCACGGCAGTTTGGATTTCTTTTGCGGCTTCGCCAAAAAGAATAATATGTTTTGTCTTATTTTTGAGCAGATCCGTAATTTCTCTAAAATTACCCCCCTTATTTTTACCGCCCATAATAAGAACGACTGATTTCTCCATCTCTTGGAGCGCCCACTTCAAAGAAGAGATGTTGGTTGATTTTGAATCATTGATATAGACACGGCCATCATTTGAAGAAATTTTTTCCAAACGATGTTCGATACCTTGAAACTCTTTAAGCACCCGGAGAACCTTACGGCTACTTAGCCGATATGCCTCGGCCGCTTTTAAGCAGGCATTCCAATTGGGATTACTTCCGGCTTCTTTGGTTCCTTTAAAAAACTTGGTCTTTGAAAAAATTTCTTTTGCACGATTCATGATCTCAGGGTCGTCCTGATTTAAAATGGCAAAATCATCTTTTGATTGGTTTTTAAACATTAAAAATTTCGCATCATAATATTCGGCCGTGCTCTGATGCCAATCTAAATGGTCGGGCTCCAAATTCAATACAATGCCCACATGAGGACAAAATTTATCAATATTGATCAGTTGAAAAGAACTGACTTCAATAACCGGAATTAATTTTCCATGATTAACCCGATCAATTTCACCGATTAACGGATTTCCAATATTCCCGCAGCTCAAAGCTGCAATACCATTTTCTGAAAGTATCTGTGCGATCAAAGTTGTCACTGTTGTTTTCCCGTTAGTACCCGTAACAGCAATGTAGGGTATTTCGAGGAACCAGCTGGCAACTTCGATTTCACTATAGAACGGGATTTTGAGAGAAATAATTTTTCGGTAAATGCTCGAGTCCGGTTTAATACCGGGGGAGATAACAATAAAAACCGACTTTTTTATTTTTTCTTCTGAGTGGCTCCCTATCTCAACATCAAACCCTTCCGTTTCGAGAAGCTTTTTCGTTTTTTCCGTTTTTTCGTTCTTAATATTTTCGCTTAAAAAAATCTGAGCTCCTCTAGAACGTAAAAATCTTGCGCTCTCCACTCCGCTTTTCCCAATTCCTAGAATTGTAATTTTTTTATTTTTAACTTCCATTTCCCTCAGATCTCAGATCTTAGTTCTAATCCCTTTATCTTAATTTTAAGGTGCTTAATCCAATTAAGGCTAAAATAAGCGCGATGATCCAAAGCCTAATAGTCACTTTTGTGTCGGGCCACCCCTTCAGCTGTAAATGGTGGTGGAATGGCGACATTAGAAAAATTCGTTTTCCGGTTAGCTTGAATGAGATGATTTGAATAATAACCGAGAACGCTTCCCAGGCAAAAACACCTCCTATAATTAAAAGAACCAGTTCCTGTTTTACAAAAATTACGATAGCGCCCAAAGCACCTCCCAACGCCAAGGAGCCCGTATCTCCCATAAAAACACTGGCGGGAGGGGCGTTCCACCACAAAAAACCAATCCCAGCGCCGATTAAGGAGCCGGCAATTACCGCGAGTTCACCTGTGCTTTCGATATACTGAATATTTAAATAATCGGCAAAAACAAAATTTCCTGTTAAATATGCTATCACTCCAAACGCCGCGGTCGCAAAGCAAAAGCACCCGATTGCCAATCCATCCATTCCATCCGTTAAATTGATCGCGTTTGACGTGCCTACCATCACACAGATAACAAGAGGAATATAAAAAATCCCCAAAACCCAAACAACATTTTTAAAAAAGGGGACAGTAATTTTGGTATCAAAAGTCGGGTCCAGATATAGATAAACTGCAAAAATAGCAGCTAATGAAAGTTGTCCTATTAATTTTGTTCGAGAACTGATTCCTTTTGTATCTTGAAAACGTATTTTTAAATAGTCATCCACAAACCCTAAGATTCCATACCAAAGAATCACAATGATCACGAGGATAGAAAAGCGGTTATGAAAATTCATCCACAAAAAATTTGAGAACAAAACACTTAAAATAATCAATACACCCCCCATCGTTGGGGTTTCTTTTTTATCTTTGTAGAAGCCGTGTATTTCTTCGGCATGAGGTCTTTTGGTGGAACCAACCGCTCGAATACGTTTTAAACAGCGGATAATCCAGGGGCCAAAAATAACACAGATTAAAAAAGCAGTCACGGCGGCCATAGCAGAACGAAAAGTAATATAGCGAAATACGTTGAAAAATATGTGTTCGTCGCCTAATGGGTATAAAAATTCATAAAACATACTATAAGACCTCAGACTTCAGACCGGAGACTTCAGACTTAGAAGCAATCCAGCTGTTAACAACTTTTTTATCAGAAAAATATTTTTTTTCGGTGCCAATGATTTGATAATCCTCATGCCCTTTGCCTAAAATCAAAAGAATATCGTGTGGGCGAGCATCTTCCAAGGCTTTTTTAATCGCTTCTTCCCTGTCCGGAATCCGACAATAGGGCTTAGAAAGATTAGCGGTAATATTATCCAAAATTTGTTCCGGATTTTCGGTTCGCGGATTATCTGAAGTAACAAAAATCTTATCCGAAAAATTCTGGACCGCCTCAGCCATCAGAGGGCGTTTGGTTTTATCGCGATCACCTCCGCAGCCAAAAATAGTTATAACTTTTCCTTTTTCTCCAATTTTTATTTCAGAGACTGAACGTAAGACATTCGTAATCGCATCCGGCGTATGGGCATAATCAACAAAGACCGTAAATGGCAATTCGGCACCGACCCTCTCCATGCGCCCCGGAATCCCCTGAAACTCAGTCAAACGTGGGATAACTTCTTCCGGCTGAATATCCTCGAGAGAGACGGCCGTTAAAGCTGCTACTAAATTAGAAACATTGTAATTACAGACAAGCGAGGAGGTAATTGAATAAACCGCACCTCTAAAATGCCATTTAAAACTCACACCATCAAGGTTTGAAATGATATCAGAAGCCCACGAGTCAGCCTCCTCTCTTATCGAATAAGTCACCACTTCTCGCCCTTCGGCTCTCAGGTCTTGAATCAATTTTCTTCCATATTCATCATCTTGATTAATGATACATTTTTCCGGCGTATGCTCCGAAAAAAGCTTTTTTTTGGAATTAAAATAATCGTCAAGTGTCGAATGATAATCTAAATGGTCCTGTGTCAAATTAGTGAATATTGCTGTTTCAAATTTGTAATCTGAAAGTCGTTTTTGTTTTAAGGCGTGAGAAGAGACTTCCAACACGCCGTATCGGATATTTCCTTTAACCGCCAAGTCCATTAACCGCGTCATCTCCATTATCCCCGGCGTTGTATTTGAAGCACTGAATCTCTTATCTTTAATGCGATACTCAACAGTCCCAATTAAAAAAGAATTATTTTCCGGGTTAAGTAAAAAATCGATCAAATAAGAAACGGTTGTTTTGCCGTTGGTGCCCGTAATCCCGACCAATTTTATTTTTTTTGCCGGATCACCGTAAAATTGTTTTACAATTTTGGGAAATATTTCTTTGGTGTCATTACACTGAATCCAAGTAATGTCCCGAGAAGGCGTTCGAGGAACGGTCTCACAGAGAATTGCCCGAGCTCCCTTTTCAATCGCCTCCTCGATAAACTGATGGCCGTCCCGCACCTCACCCCGTAAAGCCACGTAAAGACAGCCGGGCTTCGTCTCTCTTGAATCTGAGGTTAAAAAACTAAAGGCTTGATCCGGATTCCCCCAAATTTTTAAATCAGAATAACATTTAAAAAATTCCGTTATTTTTTTCACAACCATCAGCTTCTTCGCGTTAAAGCTTCGATTTTTAAGATTCCTTCGCGTCGTAGTTCATCTAAAAGTCCGACAACATCGCCATAGGGCGTCTTCTGATCGGCCTTCAGCACAACCGGCAATGATTTTTCATAAAAACTCCATCCTCTAACTTTTGCTATCAACGCTTTTTTACTGACCGTAACTCCATCTAGGCTATAAGTTCCGTTTTTTTGGATATTAATTTCATGGTTTTTTTGGGTCGTCGCTGGCTTTGAACTTTTCGCTTTTGGTAAATTAAGTTCCAGAGCTCCCAATCGATCAAACGTCGTAGATAAAGCAAAAAAGATTAAAAGGATAAACAAAACATCGACTAGGGATGTCACATTGATAAACAGCTGACGGCGTCTATGTTTTGAAAGGTGAGGTTCTAGCCACATATTATTTTAAGCTTTTGAAGCTCGGGTATTGATAAGTCCTTTGAGTTCAGCAATATAGAGCTTTCCGCATTCTTCGATCACCAACAAAAGCTTTTCCGCTTTTTTTGAAAAAAAGGTATAAGCAATCAAAGCAGGTACTGCGATGATCAAGCCGGTAATTGTAGTGATCAAAGCCTCTGATATTCCTTGAGAAAGTGCCAGGGAATTACCCGCTCCCCCTGATGCAAGGCCATGAAAAATACTCACCATCCCCAATACGGTTCCCAAAAGACCTAATAAAGGACTGGTTGTCGCAATAATATTTAAAATTTCTAATCGTTTTTCAAGTTCTTGCCATATTCTTTTAAAATAAGAGTGGGCTAATTCTTCTAAAATTTCTTTAGAAACATAGTTTTTCTGGTTAATCTGGGCGAGAAACCGGCTTAAGACCGTAGGGTTTGATTGAATTAATAATTCGACATCTTGAAGCGACCTCCCCTCCTCGAGAGCTTGGACAATCGGCTCGGATATAACTTGCGCGCGATGAAGCTTGATAGCTCTTTCAATGATAACCGCGAGCATAATAACTGAAAATATCAATAAAGGAACCATTACCCAGCCGCCCTTTAAAATCCACTCAGGATTCATTAGAAACACTCTCTTTCTCCCGGACATTGATCCGGATTAAATCAGATTGCAAACTAATAAGCGGATGCGTTAAGTCTCCGCTTAATTTAAACTGAAAAGTTAAAGGTTTTCCCAAATTTTCCGATTTTTGATTTTTGGAAAATAAATTTTGATTCAAGCTTTTGAAAGTCTCGAGAAGCTCCGGTGAGCTGACCCGGAGAGTTGCCTTGAGATCCGAATTACCGCGGCCCTCACGAACCAATTTTCCTTTAGCTTCAAACATAATTCCGTTACCTCTAATGCTGCAGCTTTGAACCAAAATTCCCTTACCTGAAAATACAACTATTTTAGCATCTAAAACATCAAAGGTTGCTTTCGAAAAAAAAGAATTAATTAAATTGTCATTCGTTTCTAAAGATAAGTTATTCGCTTTGATTTGAAGCGGGGCTTGACCCAAAAGCGTTTCGAGAGGCGAAAATTTAATCCGGCCGCGGCTAGCCCTGATCTGAAACGATTTCTTTTTTGAAATTTTAAGATCTTTAAAATGAATCGCCCCCAACAAAAAGGGGCTTAAATTCTTTCCGGTAATTTCAATTTCGGCTCCGCGTTCTAAGCGCAGCAAAAGAATTTTTTGGGATAGAGGTGTAATCAAAAAATACAAAAGCCCTGCCACGAATACCGTGAGCAGGACTTTGGTTATGATTTTCAATTACTGATTAACCTAGCTAATGGATTTCTTAGGCAGCAGCTCCTGAATCCGCTTGGGAGAAACAATAATTTCAACGCGTCTATTTTTCTGTCTTCCCGCCACACTTGCGTTATCAGCCACTGGGCTATATTCTCCATAACCGCAAACAACAAGCCGTGATGGATTAACTCCTTTTTCAATCAGAAAATGCAGCACCCCGTTAGCACGGGCGGTTGAAAGTTCCCAGTTTGATTTCCAGGCGGAATATTTGATCGGAGCACTGTCCGTATGGCCCTCAATATAAACCATATTAGAAGGTACGGTCGTATTCAAGATATTAGCCACCTTTTCAAGCGTCGCTTCGGATGAGGTTTTAAGGTCCGCTTTTCCCGAGTCGAAAAGGACTTTGTTTAGTACTGTTATAACAAGGCCGCGCTCCTTTAGCGCCAAATTTAAATCGCCCGCTGAGAGTTCGGGCTTCAGCTTTTCTTCCAAGCTTTTTTTGGCATCAAGAAGCTCTTCGCGGGACTTGGAAAGAACATTGAGCTCTGTATTAAGCCTTGCGATTTCGTTGTTCAGCTTTTCAACAGCGCGCTGCTGGTCAATATTTTGTTGTTCTAACTGTTTGTGCTTCGCGCAACCGGTGAGCGCAACCAGTATCAGTAACGGTGCTATTAAAATAAATCGTTTCATAAACCCTCCTCTAGAAATGAATTGGGAACCAGCTGTTGATTGACTGATAAATCTGCTGGCTCATTTTTGGATTAAAAACATCACTTACGAGCATTCCAAGACCTAAAATCAAAAAAAGTAAGCTTAACGATAAAAGAAAGCCATATTTTTTTGGAAGCGACTGGATAAGGGGGGGCGCGATCGAAATAGGCGCCGGTCCTTCAATTTTAATGCCAAGTTTTTGAGACACCTAATTGGCCCTCCACTCTTTATGTTTTTGTGCTAACTTCAAAAAGCTTTTTACCACGGCGGGGTCAAATTGTCTTCCACTTTCTTTTTCGATCTCTTTTAAAGCTCTGAGGGTTGACGTTTTTTTTCGATAGGGCCGATCTGAAGTCATTGCCGTAAAAGCATCAACAACAGCGATAATCCTGCCTCCTAATGGAATTTTATCTCCCTTTAACCCCTGAGGATAGCCTTTTCCGTCAAAACGCTCATGGTGCGTTAAAATCAGCGGTAAAACAGGTTTTAAAGAATGAATGGATTCCAAAACCCGGGCTCCAATCAGAGGATGTTTTTTGATTTGAGCAAATTCTTTTGGCGTCAATTTTCGAGTCTTAGAAAATATCTTGTCAGAAATGCCGGCGTGCCCCACATCCAGCAATGATGTTGCCTGTTCGACACAAGCCCGCGCTTCTCTGCCCATATGTAGATCCCGGGCAATTTCGACTGCTATTTTTTTAAAAAAAGGCGAGCTGACATTAGTGCTTCTTTGGTTGAGCTCCAGCATTTCATTAATTGATTGAATGCTGCCTTCTGTGATTTTCTCGCTCTCTTCAAAAAGCTCGGCGTTTTTAATGGCCAAAACAGCCTGTTCGCTCATAGTTTTCAAAATCTCTAAATCAACGCGAGTAAACGGCTGGTTATCTTTCTTGTTTTCTAAAACGATGATCCCGGCAACATCGTCTTTAATTAAAGGTACGATAACTTTACTTTTTTGCAGTATAAATTCTCCGGTATCCGCCGACTTCCCCTCCGCACCTTGACCCAATTTAATTTGAGCGGTTCTTTTACGGTCTCCGATAGAAATCCGGGGAATTAAAACTGTTAAGTGTTCATTCAAAAGGTATATGGTGCAATCTTTGGCATTAACAATTTGAGCAGCCAGTCTTGCGACCCGGGGCAGCAGATCTTCAATTGAAAGTGATTGCCGGATAAGCCGATGAACCGAATGCATCGTTGATAAGGCAACTGCTCGAGGATGAACTGTTTCATAAAAATTATGGAGTTCATGTGTTCTGAAAGCAAGCTCTGTCATGGTCTCAACAAAATCTTTAAACACTTTCAAAATACCCGGATCGATCGACTTGTTGATGTTGCAGCAAACTATAAATCCTCGCGGGACTCCTCCTTGGCTCATGACAAAAGCCGTGTAATCCTGTTTATCTTTGCATTTAAAAATTTTAGGGAAAGATTCGTCGTTCTTTTGGATTAATCCTTCAAGATATTTAGATAAAAATTTTTGACATTCAAATCGGCTTTTTTTAGATTGCTTATACTTGCTGCATGCAAGCGGCGGGCTGATTAATTTAAGGGCGGCTTTTTCTTCGGCTGTGGCCGGTGTATAAAACCACACAAGAGGTTTTCCTAAAAGAGAATAAAATTCGCTAAATGCGCTTTTCCACTTGGAACTCTCTAACAGGTAAGTTTCTAATATTTTACTAACCATTACTTTGGCCCGATATCCTTTGTGCTTTGCTTCACATTATAGTCTTTTTCGCCCTCGAATGCTCAAAATAACTTGCTGTATTCTTCTTCAGCAAAACGGTCTGTCATACCCGCAATATAGTCACAAACGGTTCGTCTAAGGCCAAACCGCTTTACT
>CAZLUT010000004.1:0-55012 GCA_964562805.1 uncultured bacterium
TTAACTTTTTTAATTAAGTCTTAATATTTAACTTAATTTTCTTGCTTTATTAACCCTTTTCCTGATTTGCAAAGAGGTTTCACCTTTGGTTTTACGTGTACCCTTCAGGTTATTGGACAGATCTTTATATTTAACTTTTGGCACTTCAATTTGAATATCAATCCGGTCAATTAAAGGTCCCGAAAGACGAGAGCGGAACTGTTCAATTTGGGCTATGGTGCATCTGCAAGATCTGTGTTTTGAATTTAAATAGCCGCACTTACATGGGTTGGAAGCGCTGACCAACATAAAGCTGGCCGGGAATTCTAAAGTTCCATTCACACGGGAAATGGTAATTTTTTTATCCTCTAAGGGTAGCCGTAGCGATTCTAAGGCGTCTTTTCTAAATTCACTTAGCTCATCCAAAAATAACACGCCGCGATGAGCCATGCTGACCTCGCCCGGTTTGGGCAGAGCTCCGCCGCCCACGAGACTCGCGGTTGAGAGCGTGTGGTGAGGCGAGCGAAAGGGGCGCTTAAAATACGAATGATAAGTCTTGTCACTCTCATCACTGATTCCGTAAATCATAAAAACTTCAAGCGCTTCATTTTTATTTAAAATAGGCAAGATGCTGGGGACGCGTTTTGCAAGCATAGTTTTCCCGCCGCCCGGGGAACCAAGCATCAGTAAATTATGCCCGCCGCTTACAGCGGTTTCAATGGCACGTTTGGCCTTGTCTTGTCCTTTCACGTCTTTAAAATCCAGACCTTCGTCGTCCAAGGGCGAGACTGTCTCGTCTTGAAAAAAAGAAAAAGAAAAAGAGCCCTCATTCAGATAAGAAATCGCGTCTTTTAATGAATTAAGAGGAATGAGTTTGGGTTTTTTTGGGTTCCAATCTAAAAGCGCCGCCTCTTTTGCGTTCCGGGCGGGGAAAAGAAGAATTTTTTCTTGAGTCTCTGCAAGCTTGGATGTTTGAATCAAACCTTTTACTGGCCTTAGTTTTCCATCTAAAGCTAATTCACCTACAGCGATAATTTTATTAAGTGAATCCGGCTGTATGTGGCCTTCCTGAGCTAAAATGCACAGAGCAATCGGAAGATCAAAGAGGGGGCCTTCTTTTTTTAGATCAGCCGGCGCCAAATTTACCGTTACTTTTTTTAGTGGAAATTGAAAGCCGCTATTTTTAAGAGCGGCACGAACACGATCCTTGCTTTCCTTAACAGCCTGGTCCGGGAGTCCGACAATTGTTAATTGAGGGATTCCGGGGTTAATATCAACTTCAACTTCTGCTGGGACAGCTTGCACACCTAAGGGTACGATACTGGTTATATGAGTAATCATAGTAAGTAGTAATATATAATTATATTCATATAAATCAAATATTTTTTTATTATTAATCAATATTTATTCTGATCAAATAGGCAGGTCTTTTAACAATATATTACTTCCATCTTTGAAAAGTTATAAGGAACCTAATATAATCTTTTCCTTTATGGAACTAATAAATGAACCTTTTAATCCGGCCCGGGGAATAATCGCGATTGTTGTATCTTGGTTTGTTGCGCAAACTGCCAAGGTGGCGACTGACTATTTCCGGAATAAAAAAATTAATGTAAAATCATTTTTGGATACAGGCGGCATGCCAAGCAGTCACTCCGCGAGCGTTGCCTCTCTGGCAGCAGTGGTTGGTTTGTATTACGGTTTTATTTCAATACCTTTTTGTATCGCAGGAGTTTTTGCCGTGGTTATAATGTTTGATGCCGCGGGTGTCCGCCGTTCAGTTGGGAGGCAAGCCCAGATTTTAAATAAAATGGTTGAGGATCTGGAGCATCATCAGCAGATCACTAATGATCGAGTTAAAGAGTTGTTGGGACATACACCCATTCAAGTATTTGCGGGTGCCTTTTTAGGAATAGCAGTCGCGCTTATTATTTGCGGTTAAGGAGGAAATATGAAAATTCAAGTTCTAGTATTAGTCTGTCTTCTTGTTTTGGCGGTACCGGCCTTAGCCCAAGAAGTGGCTGTTATTGAAGGGTTGGAAGTAACAGTTGTTGATGAAGCTTCAGGAGATAAAGAGACTGTCGCTGAAGAGCCAGCGGCCAAAGAAGAAACATTCTTGACGCCTGAGACGGACTCGACCGGAAAGGGTAGCGTTTTGCAAGTTTCCCTAGAAGCTGAAGAGACCGCGGGTAATGCGCCGGTTGAATCAGCGCCGCTTACAATAGAAGAAGTAGATGTGATAAGCCCAGTTGAAGCAACGCCTTTACTTCCCTCAGCTCAGCTTTCTGAAGCGAAGCAGCTCATAGCAGCAGGCGAACTTTCGGGTGCCAAGAAAATTTTAAAAGCTACTCTAGTTAATTTAAAAGGCGACAATTATGACAAGGCACAGGATCTTTTAGCTGAAGTTAATAATAAGCTACTGTTTCAATTCGATTCTGATTTTCCCGGAGTCACTATCCATCAAGTGAAGCCCGGCGAGAGCCTTTATGTGATTGCTAAAAAATATAAAACAACCCCGGAATTTATTGCGGTGCTTAATGGTATTAAAGGAACTGTTATTCACCCTAATCAAAAACTGCGCGTGATCACCGCACCCATTTTGATTCATGTTAGCAAATCTAAAAATCGGATGGAGGTTTATGTTGATAAAGAGATTATTCGTATCTATCCTGTAGCTACAGGACTTAACAATTCATCTCCTATTGGCGCCTTTACGATCGTAACTAAAGTTGAAAACCCAACTTGGTATAAGACGGGAGCTATTGTTCCACCGGGAAATAAAGAAAATATTTTAGGAACCCGCTGGCTTGGGTTTTCCCTGGCAGGGTTTGGAATACACGGAACAACCCTTCCGGAATCGATCGGCACCCAGTCAACAGCTGGCTGTGTTCGCATGCTCAATAAAGACGTTGAGGAGCTTTACGCGATGGTCCCGCTCAATGCTCAGGTAACTGTTGTTGATTAATTTAAAAAAAAGTGAGTAATAGGTAAATAATAATGAAAGAACAGAAAAAAGCCCCATCCAAACTTAAACCGGTAAATATATCGCTTGGCGAGCACTCAAAAGTTATTTTAGATTTTGAACAGCCCATAGCTGAACTTGAAAAGAAAATTAAAGAGCTGAAAGATTTAACAGAAGGCGGTATGGATTTAGGTGAGGAAATCAGCACTTTGGAAGAAAAATTGCAGCAGGCTCAAAAAGATGTTTATAAAAATTTAACCCCTTGGCAGCGGGTTCAGTTGGCCAGACACCCGGCAAGACCTTATACTCTCGACTATATCAATCTTCTAATAGAAGACTTTGTCGAAATTCATGGGGATCGACTGTACGGTGATGATAAAGCGATTATTGCGGGGTTTGGACGCTTGGGATCTCGGCCCGTTTGTGTGATCGGGCAGCAAAAGGGAAGAGATACAAAAGAAAATTTAATGAGAATGTTCGGAAGCGCTCACCCCGAAGGTTATCGGAAAGCCCTTCGCATTATGAGGCTAGCCGAAAAATTTAATGTTCCTATTATTACTTTTATTGACACCCCCGGTGCTTATCCCGGTCTGGGTGCCGAAGAGCGAGGGCAAGCCAATGCCATCGCTTTTAATTTGAGAGAAATGGCAGATGTCGCCTCTCCCATTGTCACGATTGTTATTGGAGAGGGAGGTTCAGGAGGAGCCTTAGGTATTGCTGTTGCTGACCGTGTTTTTGTATTAGAGAATGCTTACTATTCGGTTATTTCTCCTGAAGGGTGCGCTGCTATATTATGGAAGAGCAACGCAAAGGCCCCTGATGCTGCCGCAGCACTCAAATTAACAGCAGAAGATTTAATAAAGCTAGGCGTTATCGATGGAATGGTAGAGGAGCCGATGGGCGGCGCTCATCATGATGCCGGATATGTTGCCGAGAAAATAAAAGAGAAAATCGAATCCGCGCTCTCAGAATTAGAAAAACTTCCAGCCGAAAAACTTCTCGAGGAAAGATACCAAAAATTTAGAAAAATGGGTGTTTTTCACGAAAAATAACCTTTCTTAGTCTTTCTCCGCATCTTTTTCAATATTTTTTCAAAAAAATATAATCGTCTTAAAATACAATATATAGTGGTGTTTTAAATTAAAAACACTATTTGTACTAATTTTAAGTTATTCACCCCTTTTCTAAATCCCAGCCTTTAAAAAAAGTGTTGACAAGATAGCCGTGTTATAAATTATAATTTACAAAATGTAAAATACGTTTTGTAAAAATGATTAAACACGAGGCTCTAATGAACTTTAAAACAGTAATTAAAGGCTTCATCGTCGCATTAATCACCTTCGGTCTAATCAGCCCCTCTCCCTTCATCTCGCTGCCCATACATTCATTATTAGTTTCCGAAGCGTTTGCTGAGGAAAGCCTGATTGACCTCGAGGTTACAGCAAAAGAACAGGACGAGGAGCGGAAAAGGCTCAAAAAATCCGAGAAAGAAAAACAAAAAGCCATCAAAGAAGGAAACGTGCAGCTTTTGCCATATGGTGATGAAGATTTAAAAGAGCGAATTAAAAGGCGCGAAGAGGCAAAAAAACGGCTTGCTTATTTTAGAGAAGAGGCCAGAAAAAGAAGAGAGGCTGCAACAAAGAAAGAAAGCGAAGAGATAAAAGTTGAAACTAAAGAAGCTGAGGAAAAAGAAGTAAAAATAAAAGAAAGAGAAGTTTCTGTTACCCCCGCGGTTTCTCAAATAAAAAAAGCAGTAAAGCCGAAAACGGTGACCCCTGAAAAAGATGTTATTCGACCAAAACCGCGTGAAGTCGTTATACGCAAAGTTACAAAAAGACCCGCCCCTATTGCGCAGCCAACCCCTAAAAAAGCGGCTCATGTACCAATGGTGCCCGCAAAAACAGAGGGTGAAGCTTCACCAAAGAAACTTGTTACAAAAAAATCATTAACGGCCTCAGAAGAGGATGCGCTTATCAAAAAGGCCCTTGAGATTGAAAAGAAAAAACAGCAAAAACTTCTTTACGAGAAAAAACAGCTGGAAGATGAATTGTCCAAAATAGAAAAAGAAGCTAAGAAGATATCTCAAGAAGAAACCAAAAAACAAAAACAGCTGGAAAAGGCCCGTAAAGAAGAGGAAAAGCGCAAAAAAGCTATCTTGAAAGCTAAACGTAAAGAAGCTGAAAAGAAACGTAAGGCAGAGTTGAAACGCAGGAAAGAAGAAGAGAAGAAAAAGCGTAAAGAAGCCGAGCGTCAAGCTAAGGAAGAAAAGAAAAAACGGGAAACTGAGCTAAAACGTCAGAGAGAAGAAGAAAAACGAAAAAAAGCTATTCTCGAAGCTAAGCGTAAAGAAACTGAAAAAAAGCGCCAAGCGGAACTGAAGCTTAAAAAAGAACTTGAGAAGAAAAAGCGTAAAGAAGCCGAACGTCAAGCTAAGGAAGAAAAGAAAAAGCGCGGGGAGAGTGAGCCTAATTTTTTCCAAAAAGTATTTGGAATCACGCCTAAAACACCTGAACAAAAAGCCTTGGAGGCTAAACGTAAAGAAGCTGACAAGAAACACAAAGCAGCACTAAAGCGCCAGAGAGAAGAAGAAAAGAAAAAACGTGAAGCCGAATTAAAGCAGAAGAAAGAAGAAGAAAAACGAAAAAAAGCTATTCTTAAAGCTAAACGTAAAGAAGCTGAAAAGAAACGTAAGGCAGAGTTGAAACGTAAGAAAGACGAAGAGATTCCAAAACGAGCAAAGACTCTTACTGTTCCAGCTAAGCCTAACAAGAAACTTCTTAACAAGCATCTGACCCAGGCCCAAAACTCAATCGACCGGAAAGATTTTAGTGCGGCCCGCTCCTCTCTCGACAAAGCCTTGCAGCTTGACGCTCAAAACGTTATCGCGACCAATTTAATGGCAGTAGCCGTTGAGGGGGAGTTTATCGAGGATCAAAAAAGACTTCAGAATCAAAAGGTAATTGCGGGGATGATCGAAGAAGAAAGAATGAGGGATAAGTTTTTAATGATGATGGATCGTATTGATTCCGAGATTCAAGAATTAACTCGGAAAGGCAACGCTCTTTATTCAAAAGGGAGAACCCCCGAAGCCAACCAGAAGTATCGCAAGGTAAGAGCGCTTGAAACTGAAAGACGCATGATTACTGAAAATCTTCTCGAGAGATTGGATAGAGAAGCTAAAGAATCAATGGAATCGTTATCACCCAAAGAGAAGAAAGCAAAAATTAATAATTTACTAAGACAAGCTGACATCTTAGCTAAACAAAGAAGATGGGATGAAGCGTCTGAGAAATATGAATCTGTTTTTGTGTACGATCCTCTAAACGCCCAAGCCTCCCAAGGTATTGATTATTTAAAAAAGCGTTTTATAAAACAGGAGAAAGAAAGAAAAGAATCGGCAGCCAAAGCTTTGGATGAAGATTTTGAAAATCGGATAAAGTTTTATGTTGAACAAGCTAAAACCGCTTTAGCTCAAGACGAAACGCATAAGGCCAATGTACTAATCGGTAGAGCTCTTGCTTTAGACCCAAAAAATCGAGAAGCCAAGAAATTATTAAAACGTGCGCTAGAAGAAGGAGAAAAAAATAGGTATGAAACGTGAAAAGTTTTACAAGATAGGGGAAGTGATGCAGCATACGGGCCTATCTCGCCAAACCATTCACAACTATACCGTAGCCGGTCTCATTTCAGAGAAGACAAGAACGCCTTCGGGACATCGCTACTATGATGAGAATGTGTTTGATAGGTTAGAAAAGATAAAAATTTTACAAAAAAAGAATTATACCTTAACCCAAATAAAAAAAATTTTAGAAAACGAATAACGGATTTATTTTTTTATATATAAAGGAGGGAAATTATGAAAGACGTCTTAAAGCTTTGGAGACGATACAAACGAGTAGGTTCTGAAAGCTTGCGCGAAGACTTAATTAAACGCTATCTTTATCTGGTTAAATTTGTAGCTGGAAGGGTTGCTGTTGGCCTTCCCTCAAATGTTGAGTTTGGAGACCTGGTAAGCTATGGGATTCTGGGTCTTTTAGACGCTATTGAAAAATATGACCCTGAGCAAGGGAATAAATTTGAAACTTACGGGGTTTCTCGCATTCGAGGCGCCATTATGGATGAGCTTCGAAAGTTGGATTGGGCGCCGCGCTTGCTTCGTAAGAAAGCCCGCGATGCGGAAAAGAAAGTAAGAGAGCTTGAGGAAAGGTACGGCAGGCCCGCGACTGATGAAGAATTAGCTGACAGTCTGGGCGTCTCAGTCGAAGAGATTGGGAACCTGTATCAAGCCGTCAGCTCTGCCTCATTTCTTCCTCTGGATGAGATGTGGGAAAATGAAGATGGTAATAAACCGATGAGCCGGCTTCAGTTGGTGCCGGACGCTCTGAGCCAAGACCAAATGGATGGGATTCAGAAGAATGAAGTCAGAGAACTTATCGCAAGCGCTATCGAAGAGCTTCCTGAGAAGGAAAAGCTCGTTGTAGTGCTTTATTACTACGAAAATTTAACACTCAAAGAAATCGGAGCAGTGTTAAACGTTTCTGAATCTCGCGTATGTCAAATTCACAGTAAAGTAATGCTGAGACTGCGCTCCCATTTTAGAAAGATTGGCGAAGAACAGGCATTGGTTGCCGTTTAGGCGTATATCTTTTAATCCGTTTTTCCTTCCTTTTTGGTGAGGAAGCTCGGGAGAGCTTTCTCACCTAAAGTTTTCTTATTCGTTACCGATACTAAGACTAAAAGGTAACTTCCGAAAATGAATCCTCGGAAACAGAAAAAATCAAGGACTTGTATGAAGCAAATTTTGGCTTGGCTTGAGGAGACCCCCAGCCCTAATGAGGGCCGCATCAAAGAACTTAAGGATATGATTAAAAGAGGCCGATATCCTTCCAGAAAGATTATCGATTCAACCGCGGATGAGTTGATCGCGAGGTTTAGAGGTAAGAAAAAAGCTCTCTAATTTTGTCTTAGGCAACCTGAGGTAATAGATCGCCTTTTTCCGCCCATCTTTGGATGGCCGGTAATGTCATAAATTTTTTCCAGATTTTCCCGTCAATAAAATTTTCAATCATAAGCACTGTGATTCCCTGATCAATGGCAATATATTCTTTAGAAAACCACTTTTTCCCCAAATTGTAACTGTCAGTGAACCCATAACGGGTAAAAATTTTATCTTTCATTTGCCACATATTCCGGGTCGCGTCCAAAGATTCTTGTGGTGTAAAAGGTAAAGAGCCGATAGCTCCTGAGGGCGCAATGGTTCCATCACTTCGGCATTTATTGCCGCAAGGAGGAGCTCCGTAAGCCACGTAACCGGCGGGCCCCAGGCAAGCGGTTAGGCCCCAAGATGTCTTATAACCCGGGTATTGGTCAGAGCCGGCAAGCGAAAATTCTTTATTCGCAAGACTTGCGTTGATTGAGTTAGTAAAATAATTAATTCCATCATCGTTTAAGCTCCTGAAATCAATAAAAGCGTGTGAATATTGGTAAGTAAAAAGAGAGCCCGAAAAGGCATAAACAATTTCTTTACCTTCGTAGTTATCCTTTGTCCTTCTCCACTCTTTCCAAACTTCTGTGCTGGTGGGATTGCGGCTAGCGCCCAAGGAAAGCGCCTGTAAAATTAAATGCTCACTGTACATATCCCAGTAATGGGGCAGAAACCCCCGCTCAGGTTTCCAGCCATGACTAATCATGTAACGATTGTTGGTCATCCACTCCCAATCAACGCGCTTATAAATCTGGTTAGCCAATCGCTCAATTTCAGTATCTTTAAAAACCTGACCCACGTAAAGAGCGCCCGCAATAAAAAGTGCTGTGTCAATCGAGGAAGCTTCAGAAGCCCAGGCTCGTCTGGCTGTTTTAGGGTTTAAAAAATGGTAAAAGAAACCGTTTTTATGTTCAGCTCTTTTTAAAGCGGTATGGAGGGTTTGCCGGGCTCTTTTGTAGGCCTCACTGTGGCTTAACCAGCCGTTTTCTTTGGCAATTCCTAAGCCGGCTAAATAAAAGCCGGTTGCGGCAATTGAGGCGGGCGAGCCTGGCTGGCTGGAGTCTCGAGTAAGACCTGTTGAGCTGTCTGTAAAATCTAGGAAAAATTGAAAAGAATTGCGGGAAATTTTAGAGAGCATTTTATAGTCTTCGCCCGAAATTTTAAGGGCAAAGCCGGAAGCAGAAAACGCAAAACAAATAGCCGAAAAAACAATAAAAAGGAAGAGCGAGGTTTTGAGAAACCTCATTTTGATGTCTTGAATCTGGAAAGAATTTTTTCCAGCAAACCTTTCGAGTTATCGGGGCCTGTGCTTGCTATTTCAGCAGCTTTGTTCTTGAGGGTTCCGATGTCTTCATCGAGGGAGGTAGCCATTTCATTAAAACTTTTCGAAAGCCACTGCGCCTCATCTTTCTTTCTTAAATGAGCGCGAGTCGTGAGATCTCCATTTTTTATTTTCTTAAAGCATTGATCAAATCGATATAGAGGCCCCGCGATTTTGTGCGACAGAAAAATAGTGCCCCACGCAATAAATACCAGGAGGGGAATCAGATAAATCAAAAGTTTTTGGTTGGTGCGGTAGAGTATTTCTTGAAAAACTTCCCGCTCTTTTTGGCTTAGGAGCTCAGTTTCTTTAATGAATTTTAGAGCAGCGCCCGATGTTTCATCACCGGTTTCAATAGCCCGCGCTTTTTCATATTGGAAAATACGGTTAGCAACGATGAGTTGATTGCGAATCCCCTCGTTGGAAAGCTCTTTTAAAACAGAGCCCCAAATTCCGAAATACATGCTGGCTAAAGAGGCGCCCATAACTACCAAGAGAATGATTACAATTTGAAACATATAGCGCAATTGAAAAGCGCGATTGATGAAAAAATGTTTTCGCACGTGCGATTTTTGAGAAGCCTCAGTCATGCGGGAATTATAGCGAAACTTTTAAAAAATGTCTTCTCTTCTCTCCATTTTCTACCATCACTCAAGCCCACATCTGACCGATTAAGAACTTTGAAAATTTTTGTAACTTTGATAGTATCACTCAATCATGTGCGGAATTGTTGGTTATATCGGTAATCGTAAACTCATACCCTTATTGGTAGATGGGTTGGGCCGCTTGGAGTATCGCGGATATGATTCGAGCGGCATTGCTTTTTTGGACGAAAAAAAAGGCAATATTACCTGTTTTAAAGAAAAAGGAAAACTTGCAGCCCTTAAAGCGGAACTTGCCGGTGTTTCAGGCGCCGGAGCCGTTGGAATTGGACATACTCGCTGGGCTACTCACGGATCACCCTCTAAGGTCAATGCCCACCCTCATCTGGATGAGAACCGAGAATTTGCGGTGGTTCAAAATGGAATTGTTGAGAATTATGCTGAGCTTAAAGAAGAGCTTATCCGCAAAGGACACAAATTTGCTTCAGAGACCGATACTGAAGTTTTAGTCCACTTACTCGAAGACAATTACCACGGAGATTTTTTAAAAGCCTTTCGTAAGTCTATCCAAAAACTCCAGGGCTTTTTTGTTTTTGCCGCCATTTCAAAACGCGATCCTGATATGCTTCTGGCTTTTCGCCGTTCAAACCCTCTGGTGATAGGTCTTGGTAAAAATGAAAATTTTTTAGCGAGTGACGTGGCCCCGCTCTTAACTTATACAAAACGCGTTATTTACCCTGAAGATGATCAGGTGGTGATGGTCCGCAAGAAGCGGGTTGATATTTTTGAGCTGTCTACCGGCAACTCGGTTCGAAAAAAGACAGTGAACGTCAAATGGAATATTGAACAGGCGGAAAAAGACGGTTATCCGCACTTTATGCTTAAAGAGATTTATGAACAGCCAATGGTTGCAGCGCAAACCCTGGCAAAGGATACTAAGAATAAAGAGCATATTGTATTCGAGGGTTTGGATAAGAAAGCTGAAGATATGATTCGTAAGGCGCGCAAAATATTTGCGGTCAGTTGCGGTACAGCCTATCACGCCTGTATGGTAGGTAAATATTTGACAGAGGATTTTGTTCGAATGCCGGTCGAGTGCTGGGTTTCAAGCGAGTTTCGTTATGCGGACCCTATTATTAATTCCAAAGACTTGGTTATCTTGATTACTCAATCCGGTGAGACAGCAGATACGCTGGCCGCTCTACGAGAGGCGCGCGCTAAAGGCGCTTATATTATTGCTATCTGCAATGTTGTGGGCAGCACGATTGCCAGGGAATCCGATGTTGCTCTCTATACTCATGCCGGCCCCGAAATTGGAGTAGCTTCGACTAAAGCCTATATTTCCCAATTACTGTGCATGACCTTGCTAAGCCTTCAGATCGCAAAAATTCGTCAGAAAATCGATCCTGTAACTTTAAGGAAGCATTTAAAAACAATCCAAACGTTGCCCGCCGCCATCAAAAAAACTCTTAAGAGTGATCGGCAAATTAAAAGAGTTGCTAAGAAATTAGCTAAAAGCAAAAACTACCTTTATTTGGCAAGAGGTTACAATTACCCAACAGCCTTAGAGGGAACCCTTAAATTGCAGGAAATATCCTATGTTCATGCTCATGGATATGCAGCAGGAGAGATGAAACATGGTCCAATCGCTTTGGTCGATAAGAAGCTGCCCGTCATTTGCATTTGCCCCCAATCAGTAACTTATGAAAAGATGGCTTCAAACGTTGAAGAAATTAAAGCAAGAAACGGCATCCTGGTAACAGTTGTTTCAGAAAAAGACGCTCATATCAAAAAGCACTCTGATTATTCTTTTGAAATTCCAAAGGTTCCTGAATACCTATCGCCTATTTTAACTATCATCCCACTTCAGCTGATGGCTTATTACATAGCTGTTTTTAAAAATTGCGATATTGATCAACCTCGAAATCTCGCTAAATCCGTAACAGTCGAATAAACCCCTCATACTAACCACTACCAACTAACTACTAACCACTTAAAACCGGAGGTTTTATTATGGCTAAGAAACTAAAAAAAATGTCTCGATCTAAAGTGAAGACTTTTAAAATTAAAAATCGCAAAGGTTATGCCGCCATTTGCATGAATAATCTAACCGAAGGCCCCTCAAGCGCTGAAGCCGTAAGACGCATGGCAAAAGCTGTAAAAAGACAAGGTTATCTTTTAGCTTAGAGCTACTCGATTTTAATCTTAAAAAAAATAAAAAAAAGCTTGGCGAATTAAATCATATCAGTATATTAGCTACCCTTTTGTCATAATAAGATTTTTAACTCCGGTAATAAGGAACTAAATATAAAAATTGGCATGTTTTGTGCTTAGTATAAGGTGGAAAGGTCTACCTTTTTTAGGGTATTAAGGTAAAAACAGGTAAAAAATGAACAACCTCTATAGTAAAAAACAAGGCTTATACGACCCCCGGACCGAACATGATGCCTGTGGCGTTGGTTTTGTGGCTCACATTAAAGGCGAAAAAAGCCACAAAATTGTAAGAAACTCTATTGAGATTCTCGAAAATCTGGAGCATCGGGGTGCTTGCGGCTCAGACCCAAAAACAGGAGATGGGGCTGGAGTGCTTATTCAGTTGCCTGATAGTTTTTTCCGGAAAGTTTGTCCTGAGCTCAAAATAGAGCTTCCCGGCATGGGCGAATATGGCGCGGGCCTTATCTTTCTTCCAACCTTGCCTGATGAAAGAAATCAATGTGAAGAATGGTTTGAACATGTTACGAGAGAAGAGGGACAAAAGTTCCTGGGCTGGCGTTCTGTTCCGCATAATTCAAGCGAGATAGGACATGTGGCTCATTCGGTAGAACCTGAATTAAAGCAAATTTTTATTGCCCGAGGCAAAAACACCAAAGATCAGAACGCTTTTGAGCGCAAACTTTTCGTAATCCGTAAACGGATCGAGAAAAAAGTGCGCGAATCCCATTTGATGCAAAAAGATTATTTTTACACCTGTAGCCTTTCGAGCCGAACTTTTGTGTATAAAGGTCAATTGATGGCAACTCAATTGGATCGGTTTTATCCTGATTTGGCCGATGAAGATATGGTTTCAGCTATTGCAATGGTTCATTCCCGCTATAGCACGAACACTTTCCCGACCTGGTCATTGGCACACCCGTACCGGGTAATGGCCCATAATGGCGAAATTAATACGCTAAGAGGCAATATTAATTGGATGCATGCGCGAGAAATGCAGTTTGTGAGTGAGCTTTTTGGTGATGATATTGAAAAAATCCGACCTGTCATAACTCCGGACGGAAGTGATTCAGCCACCTTTGACAATGCGCTAGAAATGCTGGTTGCTTGCGGGCGCTCGCTTCCTCATGCCGTTATGATGATGGTTCCTGAGGCATGGAGCGGGCATGAGAGTATGGATGAAAGTAAAAAAGCTTTTTATGAGTATCATTCTTGTTTGATGGAACCATGGGACGGTCCGGCTTCCATTGGCTTTACGGACGGCCGTTACATAGGAGCTGTTTTAGACCGCAACGGGCTTAGACCCTCTCGTTTCTGGGTTACAAAGGATGATTTTGTCGTTATGGGTTCAGAGGCCGGAGTGTTAGCAATTCCTCAAGACAATATTTTAAAAAAAGGGCGTCTCCAGCCGGGAAAAATGTTTTTGGTCGATACCGAAGAGGGCAGAATTGTTGATGACGCGGAATTAAAACAGGATTATTCAACCCGCAAGCCATACGGGGAGTGGGTGAAAAAAAATATTGTTACTTTTGACGATCTTCCCAAGCCCAAAAAAATAGAGGGTCTCAATAAAGAAAAGCTTCTTGAAAGACAAGTTGCTTTTGGTTACACCTTAGAGGATATTAAATTTTTGATTCAGCCGGTTGCTTCAGAAGGTCAGGAAGCCACCGGTTCAATGGGAGCTGACAATCCATTAGCGGTCCTTTCAAATAAGCCGCAGCTTCTTTTTAATTACTTCAAGCAGCTTTTTGCTCAAGTAACAAATCCGCCGGTGGACCCGATCCGTGAAGAAATTATTATGTCAATGGATATGATGTTGGGCTCAGAACAAAATCTTTTAGAAGAAACTCCGAGGCATGCGAGACGCTTAAGAGTTTTTGAAACCATTCTTTCAAATGAAGAGTTAGAAAAAATTTGTGAGCTTGATCAAGAAGGCTTAAAAACTGTTACTTTGCCTATTCTTTTTGAAAAAGAGAAAGGGTCTGGAGGACTTAGCCGAGAACTCGAATTGCTTTGTAAGAAGGCAGATGAAGCTATTGAAAAGGGCGCTACTATTCTAATTCTTTCTGATCGCGGTGTTAATTCAAGTAACGTGCCTATGCCCTCGCTTTTAGCGTGCGCGGGACTTCACCATCACTTGATTCGTCAAGGCACCCGAACCAAGGTTAGTTTGGTTTTAGAAACAGGTGAAGCTCGTGAGATGCATCACTTTGCGGTATTGATCGGATATGGCGCTAACGCTATTAACCCCTATTTGCTTTTTGAAACAATCGAAGATGAGGTTAATAAAGGCACTTTTCCCTCACGGCTTACGGCTGATATTGTTAAAAAGAATATTGTAAAAGCTTCGCGCAAAGGGCTTTTTAAAATTATTTCTAAAATGGGGATTTCCACCATCCAATCTTATTGCGGTGCTCAAATTTTTGAAGCCGTTGGATTGGGAGAAGCGTTAATCAATAAATATTTTACAGCTACGGTTTCTCGAATTGGCGGTATTGGAATTGCTGAGGTGGCCGAGGAAATGATACGCCGCCATGAAGCGGCTTTTCCGGAGTGTGAAGTTGGAGAGCCAGCCTTGGACAACGGCGGTTATTATGCTTGGCGCCGGGACGGAGAGCACCATCAAATCAACCCCAAGGCAATAGCTTTATTTCAGCAGGCCGTTCGTTCGGGCAATTATGAGCTTTATAAACAATATGCTGATCTAATGAATAATCACTCAAAGAATTTAGCTACCTTGAGGGGTTTGGTAAAATTCAGAAAAGGTAATCCGATCTCTATTAACGAAGTAGAGCCTGCCTCAGAAATTGTAAAACGATTCGCGACAGGTGCTATGTCTTTTGGCTCCATCTCGAGAGAAGCGCATGAAACTTTAGCAATTGCAATGAATCGTCTCAAAGGTTTTTCCAATACCGGCGAGGGAGGAGAAGACCCAAAGCGTTTCAAACCGGATTCCAACGGAGATTTAAGACGAAGCCGCATTAAGCAGGTGGCTCAGGGACGTTTTGGTGTTACGATCGAATATTTAGTCAATTCGGATCAAATGCAAATTAAAATGGCTCAAGGAGCCAAGCCTGGGGAAGGTGGCCAGCTTCCGGGACATAAGGTAAGCAAGGAGATCGCAGCTACTCGTTATACGACACCCGGTGTCGGACTTATCTCTCCACCTCCGCATCACGATATTTATTCTATTGAAGACTTAGCCCAGCTTATCCACGATTTAAAAAACGCAAATCGAGATGCTGATGTGAGCGTTAAGCTTGTTGCTGAAATCGGTGTCGGTACCGTTGCGGCAGGTGTATCAAAGGGTAAATCAGATCATGTTTTAATTAGCGGATTTGATGGCGGCACGGGTGCATCACCCCAAACTTCAATTAAGCACGCAGGGCTTCCTTGGGAACTGGGCTTAGCTGAAACTCAGCAAGTTCTCGTGATGAATGATTTAAGAGGACGTATTCGCGTTCAGACCGATGGCCAATTCAAAACAGGGCGCGATGTAGCGATTGCTTCGATGTTGGGAGCGGATGAATTTGGTTTTGCGACAACGGCACTTATGGCTATGGGATGTGTGATGATGCGAAAATGTCACTTGAATACTTGTTCTGTTGGCATTGCCACACAAGACCCCGAGCTTAGAAAGAAATTTGCAGGCCGTCCTGAATATGTAGTTAACTTTTTTACTTTTGTAGCGGAAGAAGTGCGTGAGATTATGGCAGAGCTTGGAGTTAGAACAATGGCTGAAATGACAGGCCAGGTTGATATGCTTGATGCTAATGACGCTATCCGACACTGGAAAGCCGAGGGGCTGGATCTGACGAATATTCTTCATAAGCCGGATGTTCCTAAAAATATCGCAATTCGTCATACCGGCACGCAGGATCATGGGCTCGAGAAAGCGCTTGATAATAAAATCATCGAAATTTGTAAGCCGGCTATTGAAAAGAAAAAGAAAGTTAAAACCGAGCTTCCCATTCGAAATATTAACCGAACGGTTGGAACTATTTTGAGCTCCGAGATTGCGAAGCGCTATGGATTGGAAGGGCTCCCCGAGGAGACGATTCATATTCACTTCAAAGGTTCGGCTGGCCAAAGTTTTGGTGCTTTCTTGTCGCATGGGGTTACTTTCGAACTTGAGGGCGATGCGAACGACTATATGGGTAAAGGCCTTTCAGGCGGGCGCATCATTGTTTATCCGTCGAAGAAATCGAGTTTTGTGCCCGAAGAAAACATTATTGTTGGCAATGTGCTTCTTTATGGAGCTATTCAGGGAGACGTTTATATTCGCGGCATTGCAGGGGAGCGTTTCTGTGTCCGCAACAGCGGCGCTAATGCGGTTGTCGAAGGCATCGGAGATCATGGGTGTGAATATATGACAGGAGGCCGCATCGTTGTTATTGGCCCGTCGGGCCGTAATTTTGCCGCTGGAATGAGCGGTGGAATTGCCTATGTGTGGGACCAGGATAAAACGTTTGCTAATCACTGCAACTTGGGAATGGTGGATTTGGTACCGGTTAAAGAAGAAGCTGATATTAAGGTAATGAGAACTTTAATTGAAAACCACCTGAAATTTACAGGCAGCACCGTGGCAAAAAAGATTTTGGATAACTGGGATTCTATTCTGGGAGAATTTATTAAAGTTTACCCCAGAGATTATAAACGTGTTCTTGAGGAAGCCGCACGTATCGCTAAAGAAAAAGAGGTGGGCGTCTAATGGGTGATATTCGGGGCTTCATGCATTTTGAGCGGCAGGATTTTCAGAAAGAGCCGATTAATATCCGTTTAAAACATTGGAAAGAATTTACAAAACTTTTACCGAACGAAGAGCTTCATAAGCAAGGGGCTCGCTGCATGGATTGCGGTGTACCTTTCTGCATGGCGGGTTGTCCGATCGGTAATATTATTCCTGATTGGAATGATCTCGTTTATAAGGACAGGTGGAAGGAAGCCGTTGGCAGGCTTCACCGAACCAATAACTTCCCTGAGTTTACCGGCCGGGTCTGCCCGGCTCCTTGCGAGAACGCCTGTGTTTTATCAATCACAGAACCTGCTGTTACGATTAAAAATATTGAAGTTGCCATTGTTGAACGCGCTTACGAAGAGGGGTGGTTAAAACCAGAGCCTCCCAAGAAAAGAACAGGAAAAAAAGTAGCTGTCATCGGTTCAGGGCCTTCGGGGCTTGCCTGCGCTGACCAGCTCAATAAAGCAGGCCACGAAGTAACGGTGTATGAAAAAAATGAGGCTTTAGGCGGGCTTTTAATGCTAGGAATTCCTGATTTTAAATTAGATAAATATGTTATCGAAAGACGCGTTGAACGCATGAAGCGCGAAGGCGTTCATTTTAAAACCCGCGTTCATGTTGGAGTGGATATTTGCGCTAAAGAACTCAAGGAACAGTATGATGCCATTTGCTTGTGCGGAGGTGCTGAGACGAGAAGAGATTTACCGGTTCCGGGCCGGGAGCTCGAAGGCGTTTACCAAGCGATGGACTTTTTACCTCAGCAAAATAGGCGCAACAATGGGTTCTCGCCTGATCCTAAATTTGATTTTATTGCTAAAGGTAAAAAAGTTGTTGTTTTGGGTGGAGGGGATACTGGTTCAGACTGTGTCGGAACCTCTAACCGCCAAGGGGCTGTCTCGGTAAAACAATTTGAGCTAATGCCGGAACTCCCTAAAGAAAGAGCTCCTGACAATCCGTGGCCGGGATGGGCTTTTATCAAAAGAATGTCCACTTCTCACGAAGAGGGCTGCGAGCAGGAATATCAAGTGATGACCAAAAAGTTTAGCGGTAAAAACGGTAAACTGGAAAAATTGCATGCTATACGCCTTGAATTCAGCCCTAAAGATCCTAAAACAGGCAGGGCTTCCATGAAAGAAATTCCGGGTTCCGAATTTGAGGTAGAAGCCGATCTCGTTATTTTAGCTATGGGTTTTACGGGCCCCGTTAAAGAAGGAATGATTAATGAATTGGGGATCTCTCTTAACGAGAGAGGTAATGTCATTACAGATGAAAACAAAATGACAAACATTCCAGGAGTTTTTGCAGCAGGTGACATGGCTCGAGGTCAGTCCCTCGTTGTTTGGGCTATTCACGAAGGGCGTAATGCGGCAAATGGTGTCGATCAGTATTTAATGGAAAAATCAGCGCTACCTAAACTTTCTTCTATAGTACTTTAATTCAAATTTCTATAATTAAGTTTGAAAAAGGCTTTCTAAAAAGCTCTTTATTCTTATGAAAAAAACTTATGAAGAAATAAAAGCTATTCAGAAGGAAAAATCTAAAAACAAGCACCTTCCTTTAACAGGTGTTCTTGAAAATATTCGCAGCCTCTACAATGTGGGAAGTATTTTTAGAACGGCTGATGGCGCTGGATTCGAGCAATTGGTTCTGACGGGGTATACGGGGGCACCTCCCAGTAAAGAAATTGAAAAAACAGCTTTGGGAGCTACTCATTTTATTCCGTGGCATCAGTTTGATTCCCCGCTTGATTATTTAAAGTCTATTAAAAATAACAGCACAATCGTAGCTCTTGAGCATAGTCATAAAAGCATTCCTTATACCGAGATTGCTTTACCTCAAAATAAACCTGTTATTTTAGTTGTAGGCAATGAAATTACCGGCATTGAAAATAAAACGCTCGAGTTTTGTGATATTCACACCGAGATCCCTATGATGGGCCAGAAGCATTCTCTTAATGTTTCGGTAGCGTTCGGCATCCTGGCGTTTCATTTGGCGATGCTGCTGAAACAGCAAACCACAAACCACAAAACACAAAACACAGACAAAACACAAACCACAAAACACAAACAATGAATGGTTTAATTTTACTTTTATCAGTCTATTTTTTTGTGACAGGCGCTATCGAATTTTTTTCCCCTCACAAAGCCAATCGTTTTTATGAGAAGTGTATTCAAATAAAAGAATTTCGCCTTTTCAGCATTTGGGCCTTTGTCGTGGGGGCGGTTGCTTATTTTGGTATGCCGGTGGCGCATCTAAAATGGTTTGTGCTTTTTCTTATCTGGCTTTATGGGGTTATGGGGTTTTGGATTTTGTTAAGCCCCCATTCTTTTTTGAAGATGTGTCAAAAAGCTTACTTTAAAGCAGCGCCCGAAGGCAAGATGGCAATGGTTCGTTTTGACGGTTTTTTTCGCTTTATTGTTGCATTACTTTTGTTTTTTGCGGCACAATAACGAAACAAGAAAGCACTAAATAATGACGAAAAAGATTTTAATAGCAACTTCGGAGGCGGTTCCTTTTGCTAAAACAGGTGGGTTGGGGGATGTGTGCGGGGCTCTGCCGAAGGTTTTAAAGCAAAACGGCCATGATGTTCGTATTGTCCTGCCACGCTATTGGTCCATCGATAAGAATAAATATCAGTTAAAAAAGATCATTTCGCCCATGGGGGTTCAAATGGGGACGGGCACTGTTTGGTGCGAAGTCTTAGAAGGCGTTCTCGAAGGAGTCCCTGTTTATTTTATTGACCACGAAAATTATTTTGGCAGGGCGGGCATTTATGATGATGGCAAGCGCGAATACCCGGATAATGCGGAGCGCTTCGGTTTTTTTTCAAAAGCTTCCATTCAGCTTTGTAAAGACTTGGGCTTTTCGCCTGATATTATTCATTCAAACGATTGGCAAACAGCGCTGATTTCGGCCTATCTAAAGATTGGCGAGGCGCATGACTCTTTTTTTCAGAATACAGCTTCCGTTTTTTCAATTCATAATATTGCTTACCAAGGCGTTTTCCCAGCAAGTTCTTACTCCTTTCTGGGACTCGGAGATGAAAATTTTAATGAATCCAAATTTGAAAGCTATGACCGGATCAATTTCATGAAAGGAGCTATTTTTTACGCTGACGCGATTAGCACCGTGAGCCCAACGCATGCCGAGGAGATTCTTTCACCCATAGGAGGTAACGGCATTGCTCAGTATCTCCAGAGACGGCGGGACGATGTGTGCGGTATTTTAAATGGCGCTGATTACGATCACTGGAATCCCGAAACCGACTCCTTGATTCCGGCAAATTATTCTATTTCTAATATGGAAGGAAAAAATATTTGTAAGCGCGAGCTTCAAAAAGAATTTCTTTTAGAAGAAGATCCAAATATTCCTATCGTGGGCATTGTTTCACGTTTTGCAAAGCAAAAAGGGTTTGAATTATTGGCGCCAGTTATTAAATCAATTGTTCAAAATATGCGTGTTCAATTTGTTATCTTAGGAAGCGGTGAGAAGAATTTGGAGGATTTTTTTGGTGGGTTACCAGCTAAATACCCGGGGCGGATTGGCGCCTGGGTCGGTTACCATAATAAAAAAGCCCATTTAATTGAGGCAGGGGCAGACTTCTTTCTGATGCCCTCTCTTTACGAGCCTTGCGGCTTGAATCAGATCTATAGTATGAAATACGGCACACTTCCTATAGTGCGCGAAACAGGCGGCCTTAAAGATTCTGTCGAGCAGTATGATGAGGTTTTGGGAGCGGGGACAGGGTTTCATTTTGAAGCTCCTAATTCAGACGCGATTTATTACACGGTTGGCTGGGCCATTAGCACCTATTATGACCGCCCCGATCATTTTAAAGTCATGAGAGAGCGTGGTATGAAGACTAATTTTTGCTGGCAGGACGCGGCCAAAGAGTATGAAGCCCTGTATGATAGGGCATTGGGCCGAAAAGCCGCTTGGAGCTGATCATCTTAATTGACCTTAAATCGAGTTTTCGTTAAAGTAAGACCATGACAAAAATACCTGATCCAAATATCGAGTCAATTGGCAAGATCCAAGAGCTTTTTTCAATTTATCAAGACATCTTTGGGCGTCTTGAAGTTCCTCAGGAAAAAATGAAGGATCAAATTGATGAATTAAGAAGACTTTTGGATAGCGGCTCCGTTGAAAATCTTAAAACCTATCTTAATAACATAAATAATACCCAAACCAAGCTTGTTAACCAGATTCGCGATTTAAACATTGCTTATACTAAGCTTAGAAACGCGGTTAAGTAACTTTTTGAAGTTGCTCCTGGTTTGACCGGGAATTTATAAAAAGGGGAATGTTAAAGTTGGAAAGACAGAAATTTTTAACAAAAATTTTTATAAGCGTAGTCATTTTTTTATTTAGTTTCACTTCACTTTCTTCCGCCCCCGTTTTGGCAGCCAGCACAGTTGTTTCCGGTACTATTCAAGAGATTAATTCCATCGGCGGAGGTCAATTTGAATTAATCGTCAAAGATAATTTAGGGGTCAGAAGATTTGTCGTGGACTCTTCAACCTTAGTCCAAGTAGCGATTCCCGCTGAAGATGTTGAAGTGGGCAATGAAGTCTTGGTTCTTCCCAGGAAAAAAGGGGGAGGAATTAAAGAAATGTCATCTTTTAAGAATATACCTGCCCCGATAAGAAAAAAATTGGGTCTGCCCGATCTGCCGGACATTCCTGAAGTGCCTAGGATTCCGGAAGTGCCAAAAGTACCTAAAATTCCAAAACCTTCTCCCCCGGCACCCAAGGTACCTAAGACACCTAAAATCCCAAAAGCGCCTAAGGCGGGAGGTCCCGAGACTCCACCATCCGGAGGAGGTCAAGCCCAGCAAAGCTCAGCAGGCGGAGATGTTTCGGCAGCGGCTTCTGAGGAGGAAGGTCAAGCTGAAGGGGAAGATATGGTGGCCAGAGAAGAGCAGCCTGATATTCCCGCCCCACCTCGAGAAGCGGGATCTTCTGTTTTTAAACCGGATGCCTTAAAGGCCCCAACGCCAACCTTGGAAAAAATTCATGGGAAAAAGGTAGTCCAGGTCAAAAGGGAAAAAGACGGTATTGAAATGGAAATGATTGGGGGTACCGGAGAAAAAGAAAAGGTCGTTCTTACTCCGGAAGACAAGGTGCTCCAATTTATTGACATCGAATATTTAAAGAAAAACATGACGATTCAGATGGAAGTCGCTTCGTCTCCCGAAGGCAATTATGTCCAAAGGGTAACCATCGCTTAATTAGTTTTATCCTTGAACCCATCTAAAAAAATTCTAGTTACGGGTGGTGCCGGATACATAGGATCTGTCACCGTTTCTTTGCTTAAAAAACGGGGCTATGAGCCGATCATTTTTGATAATTTTGTTTATGGCCATCGTGATTTCGCAGAAGGTATTACTTGCTATGAGGGCGACATTGCAAGCCGCGATGATTTAAATAAGGTTTTAGAAAAAGAATCAATCCAAGCTGTTATGCATTTTGCGGCATATGCCTACGTCGGCGAGTCTGTGGAGAACCCGAGAAAATATTACGAAAATAATGCTTTTGGCGCCTTAAATTTAATTAATACCCTAAAAGATTTTGGAATTAATAAATTTATTTTTTCTTCTACATGCGCTACCTATGGTGAACCTATTCAAATTCCCATGAACGAGAATCATCCTCAGAACCCTATTAACCCTTACGGTTTTACAAAATTGTTTGTGGAGCGGGTATTAAAAGATTATGACACCGCCTACGGTTTTAAATCTGTTTTACTTCGATACTTTAATGCTGCGGGCGCTGACCCTGATTTGAGAACAGGCGAAGATCACAACCCTGAAACTCATTTGATTCCCCTAACGCTGGATGCGGCGATGGGCCGGCGTGATGAAATTCAAATTTATGGCACCGATTATCCGACACCTGACGGCACTTGCATTCGGGACTATATTCATATCTGGGATTTGGCCGAAGCGCATCTTTTGGCTTTAGAAAAATTGGCGAGCGGGGAAGGTAGTGACGAGTTTAATTTAGGAATTGGAAAAGGTTTTTCGGTTCGAGAAGTAATCGGGGCCGCAGAAAAAGTGACGGGTAAAAAAATTAAGTCTCATGAAGTGCCGCGTCGCGCGGGAGATCCGCCCCGGCTTATTAGCGATTCCAAAAAAGCTAATGAAAAACTAGGCTGGAGACCCAAATACGAAGACATTTACTCTATTGTAGAATCCGCCTGGGCTTGGCACCAGCGACGCTTTGCGTCGCAGTAAATAGTTGTTAGTGGATAGCGATTAGTCTTGCCGGCTCTAACTACTATCAGCTAACCACCGGCAACAGCTACCTAGTAAGCTGCCTTTCCGCATTTACAATATCACGATTTATTTTTTTAAAAGTGGCGCGTACGTTTTCTTTTAAATTTTCTGAAGTACATTTTGCGTCCTGGATTTCTCGCAAGAGCTGAGCAACCATTCTGAAATAACGGACAATCTCGCCCTCATCAATACACGATATTTCTTTAACTTGATTGAAATCCTTGCCGCTCATCCATGTTTCAATGGCAGGCGCCAAATGGAAGTGGGGGATTTTCGAATGCGGCCAAATATGAAATTTATATTCTTTTCGGTATATGTGACGAGCGGTGCTCTCAAGTGTACGTTCTAATTTGATAGCCCTCTTTGAAATTCGCGGCTTATGATCTTGTTTTCTTGGTTCAAACACTAAAGCACCCAATGTTAGAGCCAAATCTAAACCATCCATTTCATTTAAATATCCAATATCTTTCAGTTCTGCGAGTAAAAGCTCGTAGCCATAAAGGCTTGAAGCGAATTCTCCTTTTTCGGTCAATTTGCCTTTATGAATATGATCCAGATTTTCTAAAAGCCGCAGCTTGTCTTCAATTGAGCGGTAACCCTCCCGCTTTTCTTTTTGAGCAGATTGAAAATAATGAAAGGTGCGCGGATAAATTTTAATCAAATCTCTTCCGTATGATCTGTAAAGGTTTAAGAGCGTGGCATAGGAAGCATTAAATTGACTTTTTACCTTTTCGGGGCTCCCTTCAATAATCTTTGTGAATTCCTGAAAAGATATTTGGTGCGGATTAATGCGGCTATAGACGAACCCCTCTTTATCCATTCCACGCCTACCGGCCCGACCTGCCATTTGGTAAAAGTCGCGAGTTCTTAAATTGGCAAAACGATTTCCATAAAATTTTCTCATTTCATCAAAAATAACAGTACGGGCAGGCATATTAATGCCAAGCGCAAAGGTCTCTGTCGTAAAAATTAATTTGATGTGCTTGTGAGTAAAAAGCTGTTCAACAACTTCTTTAAGGGCCGGGAGCATCCCGGCATGGTGATAAGCAATTCCTCGCTCAATGAGAGGGATCATTTCACGAGCAGAATCCTCATTGGATAATTCATAGCGCTCACAAAGCTGATTAAAATAAGACGTAATTTCAGTTTTCTCTTCCGGGTATAAAAAGTTAAATTTTGAAAGTTCCAAAGCCAGCTCTTCAGTTCTTCGCCTACCAAAACAAAAATAAATGACAGGGAGCCTATTCTCTTCTTGCAGGTGACTCACCAAGTGATCAATTCGGTTGGGCTTGGCTCTCAATTGAAAATCGTGGGATCTACGATTTTTCCAAGAAACCCTCCGCCAACGGGATCTGGATTCATAACCTTCTTTAAAAAGGCGTTTAAAATTTTTAAAAATTTTACCCTGACATTGAAAAGAATGTGTGAGAGGGACCGGCCTATTTTTTTCGATGATGACGTGCATATTCTCTTCATGAATTGTTTCTATCCAATGGGCGAGCTCTTCAATATTAGGTACCGTAGCACTCAAGCCTAAAATTTTGATGGATTTTGGAGTGAACATAAGAGCTTCTTCCCAGACGGTGCCGCGCTCCCAATCATCCAGATAATGGATTTCATCAAAAATAATCCAGCGGGATTTTTCAAGGCGTCTAGAGTTTTCAAAAAGACTATTTCGATAAATTTCAGTTGTCATGATTAAAAGGGGAGCGTAGGGATTGATGGAGACGTCACCTGTAACTATTCCAACTTGGTCATTATATTTCGAGACGAAATCACGGTATTTTTGGTTGCTAAGGGCCTTTATAGGTGAGGTGTAGATGGCACCCTCTCCGCGTTCTAAGGCCTTTTCAATTGCGTATTCAGCAATACAGGTTTTCCCCGCACCCGTTGGGGCTGAGACAATAAGGGACTCTTCTCGATCAATAATTTCGATAGCTTTCAGCTGAAACGGATCATATTGCATGGCGCTAGTATACACTAGGGGAGGGATAAGATCTAAGATCTAAGGGCGGAGAATAAAGTGGTAAAGTGGGACAGTCCCCTACAACAATCTAGGAGGGGAGTTTTTATAGTTCCTCCCCTAAATTAAGGGGAGGGCAGGTGGGGTTAAATACATTCCCCAAAACTTGCAATTAACCCTTTTAGCGGGCACCTTTTAGTAACCCCTAAAAAAGGGGGTGTTTTTTTGGTATTTTTTTACATCAGACAATGTAGGTTTGTCTGTGTAGAAAGGATATGTGTTTAGAAAGAGGAAACTATGAGTGTCTTTAATTGGATTAAAAGACCGGTAAGTTTAATCACGGTTGTCTGCTTTCTTATGACGACGGTTCTTTTTAGTTATCCATCCAATTCCTATGCTGCAGTCCAGCCGACGTTAGTTCATGAAGATGAGGAAGAGGCCAAAGAATATGTCCAAAGATTGGCTGAAACGATTGAAGATGAAGGTAAAGATCTTCCGGCTGTTCACTTGCATAGGGAATTAGAAAAGCTTGAGCCTAAAGTCCCCGTTGCTACAGCCGCGAGTTTGGGTAAGGAGAGCAACCCTTTCCGAATCTTATCAAGCGATATTGGCCGAGAATTAGTAGTGCAATGGGTTAAAAGCTATCCAAATGAAGGTCGCGAGGAGAATTATAATGCAATATCAGAGGTAATTGAGTTTCTTAGCAATCCTAAAAATACGCAAGGCGATTTTGTTTCTCGAGCGATCCAGCGGTTTCCCATTATTAATAATTTACATCAAAGATTTAAAGACGCATTGCAAAAACCAACCATTGAACTTCCTGCTTGTGTTGAAAAAGAAGCTGTATTAAGGGAATTTATTCAAGGTCCTACTTTTATTAACATCGGAGCTGGCCTTGATCTATTGGGAGAGCGGAGTGTTAAAGTGAATTCGAAAGTTAGCCAAGCTATTGGTATTGATATCGAAGAACAAAGAAAAACTCCTTACCCGCCTGGTGTTAGTTTTAAGCGAATGACAGATCCATCGGTGATGCCTCTCGGCAATAACGTAGCAGACACAGCCGCAATGACTTTTGTGCTGCATCATGTGGATGTAGACCGGAAAAAATATTTAGAAGAAGTGAAGCGTATTATTCGTCCTGGAGGCAGGTTGGTTGTTTTGGAAGACACCTTTAGCCACGAGTTGCCGGTTGAGTATGTAGATGAGGTGTCAAAAGCTAAAAGCCAGAAAATTTCAGAATCTTTTTCAGAATTAAAGAATGACGAAGAACGCCTGAGCTTTTTGCATTTTATAGATTGGTTTACTCACAATTTTGTGAACCGCTCAAGAGCACCGCTCGTTCCCGGCAATTACGAACCCATGGAAGTTTGGAAATCTATATTTGAAGAGGCAGGGTTCAAAGTTATTCATCAACAATATCTTGGTTTTTCTGCGATGGGATCACGCAATCCTGCCAGCAGAGGGCTTTTTGTTTTGGAAAAGCCGAATACCGAATACCGAATACCGGGCATTGGAATTTCCGGTGCGAGTTTGGGAGATGAGGAGCGCGACCTCTCTCAAAAGAAAAGAGTTAGAAAGATAACGCTAGCGACAGCCGCGGCCTTACTGGCAGCCGCAGTTGCTGCAGTGATTACTATCTATTATTGGGCGGCTCCTAAATATGCTGTTTTTCCGGACGATGGGAAAGTGCCGAGTGCCGTATCTATGCACCGCGGACCGTTTCTCACCGTTGGAGAATTTGAACCAGGTTTTTTTCGTTCTCCTCAATGGACAAAACAGTACCTTCGCCGCCTCACTGGACACGCAGCTTCTTCTACGGATCCTATTTTCCTTGCGCGAGGGGGAAAAAACATTTTAATTCTGGATATGAAAAAAGGACACCTTAACCGCAGCGATCTCCTATCTAATAACTTTTTAACTGATATGGACAGGCAGGGCGTCATGAGACCTCCTAAAGTTGATATAGTTGAGACCAACAAAGGGGAGCCAGCGGATGAAGAACCCCTGGAAATTAGCGCAGTTATTGACGGTATTCGCGCCGGTGAAGTGATCGCTCTTCCTCACACCTTTAACTCAATGGTAGAGAGGGTCACCTCTGATAAACCGGATGCCTTCGAGCGTAAAGGGAATAACCTTATTATAAAAAGAACCCTTGAGCCGGGTGAGACATTGCAGCTTCGTTGGGCGCTCCGCCGCTTTACCGAAAATAATGAGTTGTCCTATACGCCTCAACCGGTCCCGCCCCGTCAGCTTACGACCCTTCCGAAAGTTTTTATTGATGAACTTGATAAAGCACGAGGGAAAGGTGATGAGGCTAAGCTTTGGCATATTGCTGAGGCTATACATAATAATTTCGAATATGGCTTAATCCCTTTTAGCCGCAAGGGAAGAGAGACATGGGGCGAGGCCGCCACGCGCGTTCTAAAAAAAGAAAAGAAGATTGTTTGCGATTGCGACGTTCTAGCACAGTATGCTTGGCTTTTTGCCCGCTATCTCAATATGGATGATGCAGCCATAGCGTTGGGGTTTGTCAATCTAGATAATGACCGCAACATCAGCATAGAAGAAGGACACGCTATATTTCTCGTACGGGCAACCATCAAGGGCAAGACGCAGTGGTATGCGTTGGATGTTACCGGTTCGGAATGGGTCGGTGTTGCTGATATAGAATGGGAGCGACGAGAAAGGTTGCTTAGATGGGCGGCACTGTATGGAAAATCTGGTCGTATAAGAATCGATTCTTTCCCGCGAAGAGAACAGATGCACAGGAGCAAGCATGCTGTTGATGAGGTCGATGAGCTCGAAGAGGCTATCAGAAATGGAGATGTGACCTTGTCAGAAAAGGATATTTTTAAATTCATCGAACAGCTTAAGGGGTGGGAGAATCACTATCGGGCACACAAAATATTGCGTGCGGTCGGGAGGCCGGCGGTTATACCGCTCCTTAAAACACTTGAGACTTCAGATGACTATTCTCAAAGGGGTTCAATAATCAGGGTGCTGACCGGTATGGAAGACTTTAGGGATTCTAAGGCAATCAATTTGTGTATAAGTATGCTTGGAAGCAAAGAGTATGATGTCCGCGGAGGAGCTGCACAATTTTTAGCCCGATTCGGTGAGGCAGTTCATGGTCGAGTGCTTCAAATTGCTATGCGAGGAACAAGAGGGGAAAATTCCCTGAATCAACGCAAAGGCGCTCTTGAGGCTCTTGGTTATTTGAAGGGCGCAAGATCAGTTGATGTTTTGATTGAGGCGTTGGCTATAGAGAGGTTGAACAACCAGGCAATGTTGTCATTGGTCAAGGTCGGCAAAGAGGCTGCCCCCGCTCTTATCAAAGCGCTCGACCGTGAAAATATAGAGATCCAAATCGGTGCGCTGTATGCCTTGGGGAAGCTTAAGGATGAGCGAGCGATCGGTCCGATTATGAAGGCGCTTGATCATAAAAATTTAAAAGTTCGACAAGCCGCAATACGAGCTTTGGTAGATCAAAGGGGTGAGCAGGCGATCGAAACAATTTTAAGCAATTTAGACAGATTCAAGGGCCGGGATCTGGATACGACTCTGTTTCGTAGTGGTTTCAAAGAAGAATTTGAAGAAAAATTAGCGGAACGATTGCTCAAGATTGTACTAGGAGAAGCTGGCAACGAAAAAGACTACAAGTTGCGCATTGTCGCCTTCGAGGCATTACAATGGGACTTTAAAACGGACAGACAAGTAATGGAAAAGCTGATAGACCTGTTTCGCAAACAGCTTCCTCAAGATAAGCTCAACCTCGATCGACAATCGGATGTTTTGTGGATAGAAATAGTCAATTTTTTCTCGTACTTGCGGGATAACAAATCGCAAGACAAAATAAAAAATTTGTTACTGCAGACGCTACAGACACACAAAAATCAGGATGTAAGAAAGAGGGTGATCGGCGCTCTTATGAATTGGGAGGGTGTCCTGAAAGAAGAAATTCAGCGGAATAAAAACCCCGAAATTCTTAAGGAAGCCTTAAAACGTTGGCCGGATCGGAATTGGAACTTCAACGCTGATAAGGAGCACCATAATATTAGGTCGTGGCTTATGGTGTGGGATGAAACAGAGCCGGAAACTGTGATGGAAATCGCCAAACAATATGCAGATTACCCTCCTTATGGAGATAGGGAGCGGGTAAAAATACGAAAGGCGCTTGCGGGAGTTATAGATAGAGAGGATTTGAGTCCAGTCCAAAAAAGATCCCTTAATGAATATCTTAAAACTTTCGATGAAAAAGTCACCCGAGAACAAAAAGAGGAAGAACAGCGCCGAGAACAATGGGAAAAAATCCGGGAAGAAGAAAAGAAAAAGGTTATTACGACGCCACCAATAGAGTTAAAAAAAACCGTTCCAATATTACTCGAGAAAGAGCTTGAAGAAGGTAAGAAAACTACGCCAAAAAAGGAAGTAGTTCCTGAAGAGGATGCTAAAGGTGCGAGTTTGGGCAAGGAAGAGGAATATGACAAAATCTACGAAACTCTCACCAACCTCACTAAACCCGTTAACGTCTTTATGAGTTATAAGGACTATAAAGCTCTGTCTCAAGATCAAAGGGAAGAGCTCTTTGCCCTAGCCACTCTTAACCCTAAGAAACTAAAAGTAGTTATCTATGGGGCAGAGTCATATGAAAAACGAGGTGATAATATCTTTATCACAACCGATGAAGCTCGAGTCTCACTTAACCTAGTGCCTAAACTTGATAACAATATCCAACTTTCAAAAATAGATGAGAAGGTAATGGAGGACTTAGCTGCTCTTAAAGATAAGACCGCCTTCTTTAGATATCAGGATGACTCCAAAGGTCTTCTTGGCGTAGCCCTTCTATTGTCTCAAGCCGCTGATAAAAAACTCTTTGCTGAAAAGTACGGTCTTGAAGAGCGTGACGGTTTCTTTATCGCTGTCTCTGAATTTCTGCACAGCCTTGTCCAAGAATTTGAAGCCCAGCTAGTTATTAAAATAGCCGCTTAATCCCCCGCAGATCTTAGATCTCAGATCTTGGTTCTAATGTCTTTCTATGCTATCTTAGGCCATGCTAAGCCAAGAAAATTTTGCGGTCATTGACCTTGAAACGACAGGACCGATCTCCGAAGAAAACTATGTAATTGATATCGGGATTGTGCGCGTTGAGAAGGGGAAAATTACTCAAACCTATTCTAGTTTAGTAAAGCCGCCCATACCTATACCGCCTTCCATTACCCATTTAACAGGCATTCGAGACGAGGATGTGAAAACGGCGCCTCGATTTAAAGATATCATCAAAGAAATTGAGCCTTTCTTTGAAAATGCTATTTTTACGGCCCACAATGCGGCATTTGACTATGGTTATTTGAGCCTTGAATACCTCAGAATGGGAAGACGTTTTATAAAACCGGTGCTTTGTACGAAAAATTTAGCGCATGTTGCTTTGCCTGAGCTTCCCAAATTAGGCCTTGATGCTTTAATGGAGCACTTCGGGATTACAGCGGACCAGAGACATCGAGCTTTTCCAGATGCGGATATAACAGCCCGCGTTCTTTTAAAATTATTAAAAAATAAAAATATTTCCCAAATGATACAAAACGTTCTTATCAAGAAAGAAGATAATCCTATTCAAATTCCTGAAAAGCTGCTTTTTGAAACTTTGCCGACTAAAGCGGGTGTTTATCAATTTTTAGACGTGAAGGGCAATGTTTTATACATCGGCTCAGCTGATAATGTGCGCTCATCCGCTCTGATCCATTTTGTTGCTCAAATGGAAAATAAAAAGGAAAGAGAGCTTTGTAAGCGGACAAAAAAGATTCAGGCCTCGTCACACTCTAATGAATTGGAGGCAAGGATCGCCGAGGCTCTCCAAATTCGTGAATTAAAACCTAAATATAATCGTTTATTAAAGAATTGGTATCCAGGCGCCTATCTTTGGGTGAGTACTGAGGAATTCCCCCAGCTTTTAATAGAAGACGAACCGACCAAGGATGCAGGCTTCGATTGTCACGGTCCTTATGATTCAAGACGTCTTGTTGAAAAGTTAGTTGAATTTGCCGCGGGAAATTTTCATTTATGCGATTTTAGGATAGGACGTCTCAGAAAGATGAGACGTTATCCGGGAAGAAAATCCTGCCTCGGCATTCGCGTTAAAAGGTGTCTGGGAGCTTGTTTAGGCAAGGTGCCCTCAAAAACTTATCAGGAGAGTGTTAAGGAGGCTATCCAATTTTTAAGAACCCCTCTGGGGAGTTCTTTTTTGGAAGATGAAGCTTTTGTAAAGGTTTTAAATAACCGCAAGACAGAAAAAATAACCGGCGGATGGAAATCCCGCCGTCTTCTCAAAAGACTTTTGAAGGCAAGCGCAGGGGTTCCGGCTTCGCACAAGAAACCTTTTCTTTTGGAAGAAATCGGAGCTGATGGCAATAAAACTATTTTTTTAATTTCAAAGGGGCTGCTTATTAAAAGCTGGCTAGTTGATTCTGAAGTGACGGATGAGGCTCTTAGAGAGGATGTTCTAGAGGCGCTAAAAATACGCCCTCCAAAGAAAGATGCAAGGTCTGAAGCTCTTGAAAGGCTAGCGGTTGGTCATTATGTTGCCGCTCCAAAAGCTTATCGGCGAATTATTAAACTTAATCTTCTTGCTAGCCGGTAAAATGAATTGATACACTACTATTACTTATGAAAAGAGAACACATTTTCACACTATTTTTCTTAGCTTTCTTGGGCTTTATTTTATTCCAGGTTTATAAGGTTTTTACACCTTTCCTTGGAACTATTTTTTGGGCTTTTGTTTTAACTTTTGCTTTTTTTCCTCTCCATGAAAAGTTTGAAAAGGTGATTAAAAATAAGATTTTGTCTTCTCTTTTAACAACAATCATTATTCTGGCGGTTGTTATTATTCCGACAATTTATTTGATCCTTTATTTGAGTCGGGAAGCAGTGGATCTTTATGTATCCGTTAAAAATTTTGTGTCCACTGGACAGTGGCAGAGTTTTATTTTGAAGATACGGCAAACCCAGCTGGCTCAATGGGTCGAGTCACAAGCGCCTCAGTGGAGTTTTCTTACGGGCGAAGGACTAACCGATATGATTTTAGCGGCGTCAAAAAATATCGGTAATTTTTTGGCGACTAACTTAGCTTCCTTTACTAAAAATCTTGTTTTGTTCTTCCTGCATTTCTTGCTTTTAATTTGCTTAATCTTTTTATTTTTCTTAAATGGCCGAGTTATTTACCAATATTTATACGATTTAATTCCAATGCCGGCTGGAAACAAGGCTTCTATATTCAGCACTTTAAACAGTACTTTAACAGCCCTTATTCGGGGCCAGTTTTTAACAGGCGTGTTTCAAGGCGCCTTGGCAGGAATCGTTTTTTATTTTTTAGGCATTAAAATTTTTATTTTTCTTGGTGTGCTTACTTTTATTGCCTCTATGATTCCTTTGTTGGGCGCTTCCTCCGTTTGGATTCCGATAGTTATTTATTTTTTGGTCACGGGTTCTTTTTTGAAAGGATTTTTACTTTTCATCTTAGGTGCTTTTGGAATTAGTATGTTGGATAATTTCTTAAAACCGCTTCTAATCAGCGGTCCTTCTAAGATGTCTGTCTTTTTAATCTTTTTAAGTATCTTGGGCGGTATTTACGCCTACGGTATTTCCGGAATTTTTATTGGACCAATTGTTATGGCCATTTTTTTCGCCCTGGTTCATATTTTTCAAGAGCAGTATATCTCAGACAATTCGCCTAAAGTTTAAGCGGCAAATTATAAATCCTTAAAATAAAAGGATAACATTATCAAAAAGTTTTTTGTCTCCACGCTGCAAATAATTCTCGCAACAATTCTTCTGTTTTTTGTTTTGGAAGCTGCCTTTCGCTTCCTGGGAGCGCCGGGCGGAAGTAGTTTTATGGAGAAGGTTATTGTGGGAGAGCGCCTAAGCCCTGAAAAAGCACCGAATGAGTTCAGGATTTTTACTTATGGAGAATCGACCATGCATGGCTCTCAATATGGGCCTACCGCAAGCCCCGCCAGGTGGCTTGGGATGTATCTGAAGGACTATTTGCCGGATAAAAAAATTGAGGTTACTAATTTTGCTCGGATTGGCCGAGGCAGCGAATTTACCTATGACACTTTTAAACAAACCTTGTTTTACAAACCGGATCTAGCCATTTTTTATTTAGGGCATAATGATTTTTTGTTTGGAAATAGGAAGGATCATATTGAGTCCAAAAAGAAGGGTTTTGCATATCAGTTAAAAAAACTAATCAAAAAAAGCTTTTTTCTTTCAACGATAAAGCGGTTTTTTATAAAAAAGCGCATGGAACGGAAACAAAAAGTTACTGATGATAAAATAGAATACGACATTATCGAAACCCCGCCTCAAGGCATAGGCCAAGAAAACGCAGTTTTAAGAGATGAGCCTCTTTATTTAGAAAATGTCACTTTTTTTAAAAAAAATATCGAACGCATTATTAAGCTAGCCCGGAAAAAAAATATCCCGGTTATTTTTTTAATACCCGTTTCAAACTTGAAAGATTTTGCGCCTTTCTATTCTTATCATTTAAAGAAATTGTCAGATAGCGAATTGTCATCATGGGAGAAATATTATGAAGCCGGTAAGCTTGACCAAGCAGAAGGCCGCTACGCGTCTAGCTTCGAGAATTTTAAGAAGGCTATGGCGCTAGATGATACCTATTCTGATTTACTGTTTAGACTGGGACAGCTTTATTTCAGAAAAGGGGATCTCATCAAAGCGAAACAGCTTTTTGAACGTTCAAAAGATAATGATGGAATTATTTTTAGAGCTCCGCGGGAAATTACCGCTATTCTTAAGGGTCTAAATGGAGAAGGTGTTTTTGTTCTGGATACTGAAAAAATGTTAAGCCCAGAGGCCCCGGGCGGGATTATGGGAGAGCCTATCATTGAAGACAACGCTCATTTTTCGCTCAAAGGACAGGCGTTAGTTGGTAAGGGTATGGCTTATTACATTGCTGATAAAGGCTTGATCCTACCTGAGGAAAGCTGGCAGTTTAATAATGAAAGAGCCTTTAACGAAATGCTGGATGAACTCGGGATCGATAATGATTTTATGTTCAATGTCTATTTAAAAATGGTTAATTATTTTGGAAGCCGCTACGACAACCGGGTAAGATTTGCTAAAAAAGCGCTTCAAATAAAACCAAATGGCGTTAGAGCTCTCCGGTATTTAGCTTGGACTTATTGGTTGATGGGGAAGCCGGAGGAGGCGGCCCGCTTGTATGAGAGAATTAGAGTCGCCAATCCTAAAGCTTTTAACGAAATCACTGAACGGTATCCCGAAATAAAAGAAGCGCTCGAAAAATAAAAAGGTTTACTAAGTTTTAGAAGTTTTATTCAAATAATTATCAAGAATCTTAAATTCGTTTTGAAAAATAATCTGTAAATTAATTTCTTCTCCGCTTGGTAAGATAACAGTATAAGGCTTTCCGCTTGTTATCGAGCCGGCGCAAATAACGTCCACAAAATCGCGAGCTGAACCAACCTTTTTAATCCAGCGCGGGCGGTACATTTTCCATCTCAAAAATTCAGCAGCTTGCGGAGGGGTATAGTGGGCCCCGTTTCTTTTTAAACCGTACGAAGTCGTTTGTAAGCGCGTTAAAAGGTAATCAATTTTTCCTTCTTTGGTTGTGATGTCATAAGTATCCGCATAATCATTGAGGTCTATGAGAATAGTTTCCGGCGTGCCGGAAAAATAAAGCTTAGGCTGTCGGAGTGTCTCTTTTTCAGTTGTGGCAGGGAGTTCTGTTTTGCTTGTCTTAAACTGGGCCAGAGCTCCTAGAAATAGCCATAAAGACAAAAGGCCGGATAGGCAAATTAACCTTTTTAATTTCATATCTTTTAAAGAGAGTAGTGCTTTAGAAATATCAAAACAGTTTTTAATGTTCGATACTTATAACGTGAAAAGAAGGCTTCACTTTAAAAATTAATTGGAGAGGTCTACTTTTTTTATTATTGGTAATCGCGGATATTTCCAATTGGGCCTCTTCGGTATTTATTGGGGGTAAAATGATGACCGATGTTTCGGAAGAGCCCTCCGCAATAGGTTTCTTTTTGTTTTCTTCAAGCGCGTAAAGTTTATATTCATAAGTTCGATTAGGCGCCCAACCTTTTTGGACCATCAAATCATCAAAACTGATTTGAACCCCTCCATTACTAGCTGTGATATAGAAGTTCTCAAGCGGAGTTACTTTATCGAACCAATATTGAACAACCATATCCCGTCTTTCAATTAATGTATTAATTAAATAATCCTCAGCTGTTTTACTGGAAAGTTTGCCGGTTTTAACAACAGCTTCAATATCTTCATCAGTGAATTTGGAAATAATTTTAGCGGCCCAATAAGCGTCCGCATCAGTTAAATATCCAAAAGTGGTATGAGGTAAATTTGATTTCCAGTGCCCAGGATCAAATTGATCATTATCAAAATAGCCAATGCTGGGATACCGGATGGTGTGCTGATCATCATCCCATCTGATTTCCCAAGGTTTTTGCTTAACCTTTAGGAGGCCGATAGCTCTTAAAATTGCCTTATAATCGATTAAATTTTCAAACCCTACCGCCGGCACTTTAGCCCTGTAGCCTGAGCTGCCCAGAGAAGATCCAAAATCAAGAAGGTAATGTTTGATTTTTTGTTTTCCCTCTTCTTCAACAAGCACATCCATTGTATTTTTTCGGTGGAGGTCATAATTATTGGTCCAAGATCCAAAAACCCGAAGAGCTCTTAACGCGCGCAATTGATCATGGGGAATCAAGTCATCCAGTTCACCTGCTTTCCTCTGATCATAATCAAAGTATCCCAAGAGGGGACCTTTAAGTATTCGGCTAGCTGAGGCCCGGTACATGCCGCCTTTAAAAATAGGCACATGCATTTTGAGCATTTCAAGAGCCTTATCTTTCGTAAGAGGCTGTTCAAAGCCTTCATCATTGTAATAGGTGGCATCTGAGGCAACTTCTAAAATATCAGGATGAAATTTGACGAGCACGTAAGAAGGAACGTTATAGCCAAAAGCGTAAAAGAGTTTATGAGTAATAACTTCAGAACTTGTGGTCATCTCAGGATTTGAGCGAGGATCAAATTTAAGCAAGAACTTATCACCGTTCGCGTCTTTAATAAAAAAGCCGGGAGTTACTCCATCGCTTTTACCTTTCAAAATAATCCAAGGACCATTTTGACTGGGTCCTGAATCGGGCTGATTAAGGGGAGCGCTTACTAGTTTTTCCAGGGAAAGTCTTTTTTTGCCCTGACGATTTGTAAAGAAATTATTATCCAGCACCTCATCGTAGATATTAACATCGAGAGCGGGAGGCTTCGTGAAGGTGACGGTTCTGAAAAAATTAATAGGATCCAAAAGTCCCAATGAAGGTTCGTAGAGCTGTTTTTTCCAGAAAGTAGAATAAAAAGAAGTATCTTTTCTGCCGAATGATACTAAATCTTCTTTTGCCGAGTAACTCTCGCCTGAGCCGCTATCCGCAAACACACACGCCGGCACCACCATAATCATTATCGCCACTGCTGTTATTAATATTTTCTTCATCTTTTCTCTTTTTTAACCACTAACCACTATTAACTAACCACTAAAACGGTGTCTTCGTCCTAACGTAAAATTCTGTCCCTTCGTTACTCTTTGCTAGCTGAAAGCTGAGAATAACCCGCCGCTCAGTTTTAATTCGAATCCCTGTCCCATAAGAGACCCTCATTCCGCCGATACCAAATTCGTGCAGATCACCAAAAACCTTTCCAATATCGGTAAAAAAGATCCAATCAGCTCCGATATTGCCGTATTGCCATACGTTATATCGATATTCTGCGTTTAAGACAGCGCTTGATTTATCAAAAAAACGATTATATTTATAACCTCTTAAAGTAGTGCTTCCCCTCGGTTGAGTTCCATAACCGCCGAGCCTCGCCATGTCGAAAAAGGGAATGCTGGAATGATTAACTGTTTTAGTGTGTTCGCCGGTAAAGTGAAGTGCCAAAATACGTCTTTCAGACCAAAGTTTAAAATATTGGCTCAACTCCAAATGATATTTGAAATAATTATCATTGTGGCGCATATCTCGATTAAAGTCTAAAGTGAAACGCTGCAAGCCGCCTGATTTAGGGTCGTCGGGAACGTCTCTTGTGTCATGTTCAATAAAAGATTTAAGGGTAATGATTTGCCCGCCATCAACGCCCGGAAGCTCACCAATTGAAAAATTTTCAAAATTGCCGGCACCTCTAACATCCCCGTTGTTAATCGTTACATGGCGGTATATAAAGGATGTGCCCACATCTACTGTTTTCAAGGGACGGAAGCCTGCGCTTGCCTCAAGCAGAGTGGTGTTGATTTCGTAGCTATATCCATCACCCCGGCTAGTGCGGGGACCCAAGCCATAAAAATTTTCATTTTCCTTGTGGGTAAAATCAAAAATTCCCTTATGGTAAAGCCGCCAGCCTGAGCTTTGAAAAAGCTCATACGAGGCTCCCACATCGGCATCACCCCTAAAAGTTGCGCCACCCGTTCCATGAAGCCTCAGAAAAGGAAAGCGTTCTTCCAGATTCAACAGTTTTTCAAACCGAATTGTGCTTCCTGCCCCTATGCCAAAAGCACGAGGGGAAAAGCGGGTTTCGGGGAAAATGCCATTTTCATGAAGCACATCTTCCCAAAACCATTTAATTTTTCTTTTTAAATAAGTTCTTTCGGCCCAATTTAGAATTTTTTCTGTTCCATATGAAAGGCCCCTAAAAGGGAGAGAAGGTAAATTAAGAATGCTTCGAATTTGATCCTGTTTTTTAAGCGCCTCAATATCTTGAGATTCCGGATAACGAGGTTCTTTACTATAAGGATCGTAACTGAGCTTCGCTTGGCCCCCCGAAGGAAACAGAAAACTTGCTGCGATAGGAAGAATTATAAGAAAAAATAATTTAATTCTTTTCATATGTGGAGCCGAGTGTAGCATAGCCCAGTCCGAGGGACAATAGCCGCATAAAGAGTTTTTAATTAAAAATAATTTTTTTGTTTTGTAAAGTCCGTAAATTACCGATAATTACTCATTAAAGAGGAGATTTGTAAAAAATGAAGGATTTTTTTGAGCCTAAAAATATTTTGGTAACCGGCGGAGCCGGTTTTATTGGCTCTAATTTTATTCGATTTCTTTTAGCGGCTAATAAGGGCGTAAAAGTCGTTAATTTAGATTTATTAACTTATGCAGGTTCTTTGCACAATCTCGAAAATCTTCCCGGCCTCGAGCGTTATGAATTTATTAAGGGCAACATTTGTGACAAAAAGCTTCTTAGTAAAATATTAAAGAAACATTCAATAGATACGGTCGTCCATTTTGCCGCCGAAAGCCATGTAGACCGCTCGATTCTAGGCCCGGCCGATTTTATTGAAACAAATCTGGTAGGCACCTTTACTTTATTGGAAGCCGCCCGTACTTTTTGGTCAGAATCAGATAAATTGGATTTTAAAACAACCCGATTCCACCACGTTTCAACTGATGAAGTTTATGGCTCTTTAAAACCCGATGATCCAGCTTTTAACGAGGGAACGCCTTATGCCCCTAATTCTCCCTACTCGGCTTCTAAGGCGGGCTCGGACCACCTGGTAAGAGCTTATTATCATACTTATGGGCTGCCGATAGTGACAACTAATTGTTCTAATAATTATGGCCCTTTTCAATTTCCTGAGAAGCTAATCCCTTTAATAATTTTTAACGCGCTTAATTTAAAAAATCTTCCGGTTTATGGTGATGGGGCTCAGGTTAGAGACTGGCTTTATGTCGAGGATCATTGCGACGGAATTTACACCGCGCTTCAAAAAGGCAGGTTAGGGGAAACTTATAATATTGGCGGCAATTCTGAAATGAAAAATTTAGATGTTGTTAAAATAATTTGCGGCATTTTAGATGAGGTGAAGGCGCGTGGTGACAAAAAATCTTATGGAGACCTGAGTACTTTTGTCGAAGACCGGCCAGGCCATGATCGCCGATACGCGATGGATATCTCAAAAATAAACGAAGAATTGAAATGGCAGCCGAAAGAAACCTTTGAAACAGGTTTGAAGAAAACTATAGAATGGTATTTAAATCACGAAAAATGGATTCAAAAAATTATGGCGGGCGGCTATAAGGCCTGGATTCAAAAAAATTACGGTGAAAGGAAGATGAAATGATAAAAAAAGGAATCATTCTGGCCGGCGGAAGCGGCACGCGTCTTTATCCTGTAACGCAGGTGGTAAGCAAACAACTGCTTCCTGTTTATGATAAGCCCATGATTTATTATCCGTTGTGCAGTTTGATGTGGGCCGGAATTAGGGAAGTTCTTATCATTTCAACCCCTCACGATCTGCCTTTTTTTAAAAAATTGTTAGGCGACGGAAAACGTTTGGGCATGTCACTTTCCTATGCTGAGCAGCCAAAGCCGGAAGGTCTCGCCCAAGCTTTTATTATCGGAGCAGACTTTATCGGCGGGTCTTCTGTTGCTCTTATTTTGGGAGATAATATTTTTTATGGAAGCGGACTTGCCAAAATTTTCGAGACTGCCGCAGGCCTTGAAAAAGGCGCTAAAATTTTTGGCTATTACGTAAAAGATCCTGAACGATATGGTGTGGTTGAATTTGATTCTACAGGAAAAGCTGTCTGCATTCAGGAAAAACCCAAGCATCCCAAAAGCAATTATGCCGTGCCTGGTATTTATTTCTACGACTCAAATGTAGTTGATTACGCCAAAAGTTTGAAGCCAAGTCACAGAAAAGAGCTTGAAATTTCTGATCTGAATGAAATCTATTTAAAACGAGGCGAGCTTACAGTCGAAAAACTTGAGCGGGGCATCGCCTGGCTTGATATGGGAACTTATCTAAGCTATATGCAGTCGGCGGCTTTCATTGAAGCGATTGAAAATCGCCAAGGTCTTAAGATAGCCTGTCTCGAAGAGATCGCCTGGCGTAAAGGCTGGATTAGCTCCGATGAGCTCAAAGAACAAATTAAAGATATGGGTGAGAGCACCTATGCCGAATACCTCAAAAATCTTTTAAAACACCCGAGCATGCAATGAAGCTAATCGATACTGACATACCGGGTGTTTACCTTTTAGAACCTAAAGTATTTCGTGATGAGAGAGGATTTTTCTTTGAAAGTTATAATCAGAAAACTTTTTCTAACTTAGGAATTGATAAGGTTTTTGTTCAGGATAATCATTCTCGTTCATCTAAAAATGTTCTAAGAGGACTTCACTACCAGATAGGAAAACCCCAGGCAAAGTTAGTACGTGTTATAAAAGGAGAGGTGTGGGATGTAGCGCTCGATATTCGTCGAGGAAGCCCTACTTTTGGCAAATGGACAGCCGAGACACTCTCCGAAGAAAATCAAAGAATACTTTATATCCCTGAAGGATTTGCCCACGGGTTTTATGTATTAAGTGATACGGCAGAGTTCGAATATAAATGTTCCGACCTATATTTTCCGGAAGGGGAGCGTGGGATTGCCTGGGATGATCCGGACCTTGCTATTTCGTGGCCTCTCGAAGGCAAGCAACCTATTCTTTCCGGTAAAGATCTTAAATTTGGGACTCTAAAGGCTCGTCCTAAAGAAGATCTTCCAACATATACTTCTTAATATCCCTTCGTTCTTAGATCTCAGATCTCAGATCTCAGATCTCAGATCTTGGATCCAAAACAACATCAAAAGTTGTTGTATATTATATTGTTAGTATAAATTTTCTATTAATAGTATAAATTCCCACTTATTTTTTCTGATTTGCTTTTATTCCAAAAATAAATCGGGTATTAATGACAAGAACGAGGGGAATCAAAGCCGTTAATCAGTTGCCCTCGAGGAGGTAAGTGATATGTTTGAGAAATTGTCACTTAATGAAGCACGGCATGTTCTTTCGGATTTTTTTGAGATCCATACAGATGTTTCTCAGAAAAGCGCCTTAGTTCGTGCGATTCAAATCTTAGATGAAATTGACTCCGAGGCTAAAGATCAGATTTCTTTAGGAGCGATTCCAGCGATTAGGATAGGAGACAATCTCGTTTCTTTTTTGCCGGAAAACTGTGATCCCGAAAATATCTATCTTTTAAGCAAAGAAGCTGAGCGCAGAGGTTATACGAAGAAAATCGCAGTGGGAAAATAGTGGTTAGTGGTTAGTGGTTAGTGAATAGTGACTAATTGCTAGCCACTATTCACTATTAACTATTAACTAGTTGCTGTTAAGCGGCGGTCTTGCCTGTAGATTTGAGATCGTCGCAAGCTTGGGCAATGCGTTTTGCCATTCCGGTTTCAGCCGCCTTCATATAGCTGCGAGGGTCATAAACTTTTTTATTACCCACTTCACCTTCGACTTTTAGGACGCCGTCATAGTTTTTAAACATATGATCAACAATAGGACGGGTGAAGGCATATTGAGTATCGGTGTCAATATTCATCTTAATTACACCATATTCAATTGTTTCATGAATTTCTTCAATGCTTGAACCCGAGCCGCCATGGAAGACGAGATGAAGAGAAGCTTCTTTGCCGAGCTTCTTAACAACCGCGTCTTGCCCCTCTTTTAAAATAGAAGGCTTAAGCTTTACGTTGCCCGGTTTGTAAACACCATGGACATTGCCGAAAGTAGCGGCAAAAATGAAACGGCTACCCACCTTACCGAGCTCTTCTGCTACGGCAAGCATGTCTTCCGGGGTTGTGTAAAGTTTCTCATTTGATCCTTCGTGCTTCACACCATCTTCTTCTCCGCCTACAACACCTGCTTCAACTTCGAGGATAATTTCATTTTTAGCACAGAGCTTTAAAAGTTCCGTTGATACCTTGAGATTTTCTTTCAAAGACAACGTTCCGCCGTCAAACATGTGAGAAGAAAAAAGGTTGGATTTTCCTTCGGCGCGTCTGGCCGCGGTTTTGGCGATAAGCGGTTTAACAAAAGTATCAATCTTCTCCGGCTGGCAATGGTCAGTGTGGAGGGCGAAATAAACGTTGTATTTATCTGCCATTAGCTGAACAAAATTAGCGATCGCTTCAGCCCCCAAAACCATGTCTTTTACGGCAGTCCCTGAGGCAAACTGAGCGCCTCCTGTTGAAACCTGAATAATCCCATCACTTTTCTTTTCCGCGAAAGCCTTCATTGCGGCATTAGCAGTTGTCATTGAAGTAACGTTAATTCCAGGGAAGGCAAATTTTTCTTTTTTAGCCTTATCTAGCATTTTGCAATAAGTTTTATAATCAGCAAATGGCATGATCAATACTCCTCTTATGTGAAATTTTTGGATTCAAAAAGCGGATATTACTCATCCAGGAACCAGCTGACAATGGAAAAGTTCTAAAAAAGAGGAAATCTCAGATCTCAGATCTCAGATCTTAGATCTGGCTTATTTTTTGATTATTAATTCCCAATACTGTTATAATGAAAAAAATGAAACAAAACACTGTTAAAAACCGTGCTATTCTTTTGCTTTCGTGCCCTGATAAGAAAGGAATTGTGGCGTTTGTTTCGCAATTTCTCTATAAAAACAAGGGTAATATTATTCACGCCGATCAGCATACCGATATTTCTTCCCGCATGTTTTATTTTCGTGTTGAGTGGGAGCTTCGTGGGTTCAGCTTGAATCAGGCTCAAACCCGAAAGCAGTTTGATAAAATTGCCCGGAAATATCAAATGACGTGGAAAATTTATTATTCTCACCAACCTATTAATATAGCTCTTTTTGTTTCCGGGGAAACTCATTGCTTGCATGATTTATTAAGCCGTTATGATGAAGGGGAGTTGTCCTGCAAAATCCCATTAATTGTGAGTAATCACAAAAAAGCGGCTGAGATTGCCAGGAAATTTCAAATACAATTCAAATATTTTCCCGCCCCCAAAAACCCCCAAAGCGAAAAGGAAATATTTAAATTATTGAAAAAATTCAAAATTCATTCAATCGTGCTGGCGCGCTATATGCAAATACTAGGGCCCCGGTATTTAAGATTTTTTCCTAATCAGATTATTAATATTCACCATTCATTTCTGCCTGCTTTTCAGGGGGCGGCACCTTATGCTCAGGCTTTCGAACGGGGCGTTAAAATTATAGGGGCAACAAGTCATTACGTTACGGAGAAGCTGGATGAGGGGCCAATTATCGAACAGGATGTTATCAAGATTAATCATCGTGACAGCGTAGAAGACTTAAAAAGAAAAGGAAGAGATCTTGAAAAAATTGTATTGGCCAGGGCGCTCCGTCTGCATCTGGAAAGAAGGGTTTTGGTCTATCAGAACAAAACTCTCGTTTTTGACTAATGAAAATTTATCTTAAACTATTACTCATTTTAGTCATATTCATCACCCTCGCTGCCGGTGTGGGCATTTGGTATTTAGCTCAACTCGATTTCAATCGTTACATCCCTAAAATTCAGGAGTTCTTAAAAGATAAATGGGGGCAGGACGTTGTTATTAAAGAAATTAAACTGTCCTTAAAAGACGGCTTGTCTCTTGAGGGCAAGAATATTACCTGGGAATCTGAGGATCCTTTTCTGGTCTCAGGCAAACTGGATGAATTTTCTCTTAAATTAAAACCATTACCTCTTATTTTGGGGCGTGTTGAATTTTCAAAGGTTTTCTTTCTTAACCCTACGATTCAAATTATTAAAAAGAACGCAGAAGATGCTTCTCAGGGAGCGTTGCCCAGCGGAGCTGTAAAAGAGGCCGCCGGAGCTAAGCCTGAAGCGCATCCTGCCAAACTTTTAGAAAGTAATCCACTTACCTTGGTTCCGGCATTTTTTGTGCAGCACGCCAAACTAAAAACAGCTCAAATCGAAAATGGCAAAATTGATTGGCTGGATGAGAGAGGTAAGGAAGTTAAGCGTATCGTAATCGACGCTATCAATTTAAAAGCTAAACATATTTCGGCAATTCGACCGTTTGATATCAAAGGCTCTTTTCATATAAACGCAAGACCGGTTGATTTGAAAGGGCGCATTGGCCCTCTGGGCGTTTTAAGTACGGGTACGGTAATTCGATTTTATGATTTGAATAATCTTTTTTTTAAATTAGAGCTTTCGGCCGAAAACCTTATCTATCCTTTGTTCCAGGATTTGTTCCCAGTCCTTAGAAAAGAAACGCTTCCATTAAAAATTGCGGGTTCGGAAGCCTTAAATATAAAAGCGGAAGGCAATTTATCAAACTTTAAAATTTATTTCTTTCAATCCAGCACTCAGCAGAAAATAGAATTTGCCAACTTTTTAGAAAAGCAAACCGGCGATCCATTGACTCTTATTTTTTCAGGACAGTATCATAGCCCTGATTATTTGGTAATGGACCGCGCTCTTCTGGAGCTGGACGCGTTAAGACTGAAAGCAAAAGGATCTTTTTTGCTTGCTGAAAACGTAAGTAGCGATGCGAACGTTAGAATCGATCAATATTCATTAAAAACGCTTAAAAATTTAATTCCAGCTTTAAACGATTGGAATGTGAACGGTGATTTAAGTTTTAAATTATATTCAAAGGCATTTAATTTTTTAAATCAAACCGGCTCCTTTAAAGGGGGACTCAATGTTAAAGAGCTTTCCATCTTTCCCGACCGGTTCGCTCAGCCAATAAAGACAGATCGGATTAATATCGAAATCAAAAAAAATAAAATTTCTTTAGAAAAATTAATTTTAATGTGGGGCAGCGGGCAAATTCTTCTGGGAGCAGAACTTTCTAACTATTGGCAAACACCCGTTTTGCAGGCCAAAACCAAAATTAAAAAAATAAATTTGGGCGAGGTCCTAAAAGACCCCGCAGAGGACGACCTTTCCTTGGCCGGCATTGTCTCAGGTTCTTTGGAGGTTTATGGTGAACGCCAAAAAGGGAAAGCTTTTTCAGAAGTTTTAAATGGTAATTTTTCTCTTGATGCCGAAGACGGCGCTATTCGAAATCTCAATATTGTTGATGAAATTTCACGTCAAACGTTCGATATTCCGGGTATTGGCGCTGCTTTAAGAAAAGCTCTTGAGAAACGCTTTCCGCGAATAGCAGCTTCCCCTAATACCGATTTTAAAAAAGCAATTTTAAATGGAATTATCATTGATGGCATTGTTAATATCGCGGAATTTTTGATCACCTCACCCGAATACGAGGTTCATGGGAAGGGCTTTTATCATTTAAGGCGTCAGCATCTCGACTTTAACGGCCGCTTAGTGTTTTCACCTGAAGCAACGGATGCCCTAACGCATATGGTTAAAGAGCTCCACTATCTCAAAGACGAGGAAGGAAAGTTAGCTTTTTCTTTTAACGTTACAGCTAAAGGGTATAAAACCAAAATCTCCCTGTTTAAAGAATTTGTTCAAGAATTATTAAGCAAAGCTTTGTTATCTAAAGGCATAGAAATTATTTTTGGGAAAAGGGAAGAAGTGAAGTCTGAAGGCAAAGGCGACAAGCCCAAAGAGGAAGAAAAGAAAGAAGAAAGCCAAGATGCGCAGGATTTGATTGAATATGGTTTAACCAAATTATTTAAATTGAATAAAAAAAGTAAATAAATTTTATGCAATATCCGGATGAGGAAAAGCCAATCGAAGCTGAATATGAAATTGTTTCTTCAGGTAAAGAGAGGGGCCGCGATGAATTTAAGAAAAAGCCTGAATTTCAGTCGAGAAAACCTCTTCAGGCCTGGAAAGCTAAATTGTTGTTTTGGGGTGTTGTCATTGGAAGTATTTCTTTGGTTCTTTTGCTGCTCTTTTTCTTTATTAGTCTTTTTATTTATTTTTTTGTTCCTATTATGATTATTTTGGGATGCTGGATTTTACTGAAATTTTTGGCAGGCAAATGAGATGGCGGTCAAAACTTACACAATTGAAAAGCGAACCAAAGGTATTTGCCACATCATAGACATTACGAGCGACGCTTCAGATTTTATTAAAAAAAGTAAAATTAAAGAGGGGATAGCTCATTTGTTTGTCGTGGGTTCCACTGCTGGTCTCACAACGGTTGAGTACGAACCGGGCTTAGTCAAGGATCTTGAGCGTCTTTTTGAAAAAATTGCGCCTCAATCAGCGGATTATTTTCATGAACAGACTTGGCATGATGGAAATGGTTTTTCTCATGTACGCGCTTCACTTTTAAAACCCTCGCTATCAGTTCCTATCGTGGGGAGCAACTTAACATTGGGCAGGTGGCAACAGGTTATTTTAATTGATTTTGATTCTCGCCCAAGAAATCGGGAAGTTGTTCTCCAAATAATGGGGGAAGAAAAAAAGAGTCCGTGACGTTTTTAAAAGTTAAAAGAAAAGAAGAAGATCTTTACGTTAATACCGACTATAAAGTTCTTTACGAAGATGACGCTTTTCTAGCCGTTGAAAAACCTTCACCTCTTCCGGTCCATCCGGTCGGAAGCTTTGTAAGAAAAAATTTACTTTCTATTTTAGAGGAAAATATATCCTTCGAAGGAGATTCATTAAAGATTGTTAACCGGCTCGATTCCGAGACGAGTGGTGTCATGCTGGTCGCGAAGACAAGTGAGGCGGCAGGGCGTTTAGCCAGACAATTTGAAAATCGAACTGTAGAGAAAGAATATACCGCGGTTGTTTTTGGTGCGCCGAAGGATAAAAAAGGAAAAATCGATATTTCTTTAGGGAGCCGGGTTGAAAACACTTATCACTTGAGAACGCCTGACCCCAAAGGGCAGGCAGCCGAGACTCGCTACGAAGTTTTACATGAAGCAGATGGCTATTCTTTGCTGAAACTAGCCCCTCTAACGGGAAGAATGCACCAAATTAGAGCACATCTTGCTTTTTTTGGACACCCGATCGTAGGGGACAAGATTTATATTGATCTGAATATCTTTCATCGTTACGTTTTGGAAGGATGGAAAGAAGACATGGAAGATGCGATGAAGCTTCCGCGCCTCGCTTTGCATGCTACAAAGCTAGCGATCCGGCATCCTGAGAGCGCGAAAAAAATGGAATTTATTTCTGATATACCCAAGCTTTTTAACGAGTTTCTTGCAATAAATTTGTGCTAAAATAAAAAACTATGAGCAGTCCTTTTCTTGAACAGCTAAAGAAGAAAGTTATTATTCTTGATGGGGCATTGGGAACGAGCCTCCAGAAGCTTAATTTGACTTCTGAAGATTTTGGCGGGAAGGATGGCTGTAATGAATATCTGGTGATTACAAAGCCGGAAGCAGTCCGAAGTGTCCATGAGAGTTATTTTAAGGCGGGGTGTGATGCCGTTGAAACGGATACTTTTGGCGCGACCCGCATTACCCTTTCTGAATATGACCTGGAAGATAAGGTTGTTGAAATTAATGAAAAAGCCGCGCGGCTTGCTAAAGAAGCAGCAAAAAAATACTCAACAGCTGATCACCCTCGTTTTGCTATTGGTTCTATTGGTCCCGGGACCAAGCTTCCTTCCTTGGGGCATATCGAGTTTGACGAACTAAAAGAAAGTTACAAAGAGCAGGTCGAGGGCCTTCTCAAAGGAGGTGTCGATGTCCTTTTAGTTGAAACGTGCCAGGATTTGCTTCAAACCAAAACAGCTATTATTGCGATTGAAGAGTGTTTCGTTGAAACGGGTAAGCGTGTTCCTCTGATGGCGCAGGTCACGTTTGAAGCCACAGGGACAATGCTTTTAGGGAGTGATATGACGGCTGTTATCGCGGCTCTCGAAATGATGCCGGTTGATGTGATTGGAATGAATTGTGCCACCGGTCCTCAGGAGATGGCTGAACATATTCGTCAGCTTACGGAAAATTCTACCAAGTTTATTTCAGTGCTTCCCAATGCGGGAATGCCGGAAAATGTGGGAGGCGTCGCTCACTACCATTTACCGCCTAAGGAACTCGCTGATTTTCATGAACGCTTTGTTAAAGAGTTTGGGGTGTCTATCGTGGGAGGGTGCTGCGGAACGACTCCTGAACATATGAAAGCGGTAGTAGAGCGGGTAGGCAGCTTAAAACCCAAAAAAAGAATTCCTAAACATGAGCCGGCAAGTGCGAGTCTCTATACAGCTTCTAATTACGCTCAAGACCCCCCGCCTTTTTTAATTGGTGAACAAACCAATGCCAATGGCAGCCGGAAGTTTAAAGGGCTTCTTGAAAAGAATGATTATGAAGGTTTGGTGGGAATGGGCCGTGCGGCTGAGCGCGAAGGGACGCATGCGATTGATGTTTGTATAGCTTATGTAGGACGAGACGAAAAGAAAGATGCCCATGAAACCTTTTCCCGTTTTAATCAATATATTACCGTTCCTTTAATGATCGATTCAACCGAAGCGCCTGTTATTGAAGAAGCCTTAAAGCATATTGCAGGAAAACCTTTTATTAACTCCATTAATTTAGAAGACGGCGAAGAGCGGATGGCAAAACTTTGCCCTTTAGCCAAGAAATATGGGGCAGCCCTCGTCGCGCTCACGATTGATGAAAAGGGAATGGCTAAGACTCGCGATGAAAAATTTCAAATAGCTAAAAGAATTTATGATTTAGCCACTGTCAAATATGGTATTCGAGCGGAAGATCTATTTTTTGATGCGCTCACTTTTACAATAGGAAGCGGCGATGAAGAGTTTAGGCAAGCTGCCATTGAAACAATAGAGGCCATTCGTCTCATAAAGAAAAATTTGCCCAAAGTAAGAACAGTCTTGGGTGTCAGTAATATCTCTTTTGGTCTCGATCCTCACGCGCGTCACGTCTTAAATAGTGTTTTTCTTCATGAAGCTGTCACAGCAGGTCTCGATGCCGCCATTGTGCACGCTAAAAAAATTCTTCCCATATTTAAAATCTCTGAAGAAGAGCAAGAGCTCTCCCGTAATCTCATTTATAACAAACGGGTGAATGAGAAAGATCCTCTTCAGGCATTTATGGCACACTTTGGCGCTAAAACAGGTTCTTTAAAAGACAAAGAGTCCCGCAAAAAAGCAGATACGATTGAGGAGGCTCTCAAAGATAGAATCTTGGATGGCGACAGAGAGGAACTTAATAAGGATTTGGAAGACGCCTTGAAAAAATATTCAGCTCTAGAAATTATCAATCAAATTTTACTAGATGGCATGAAGACAGTTGGAGAACTTTTTGGAGCGGGAAAAATGCAGCTCCCCTTTGTGCTTCAATCAGCTGAGGTGATGAAAGCGGCCGTTGCTTACCTTGAACCCTTTATGGAGAAAATGGAGGGAAGTGAAAAAGGAAAAATTCTTTTAGCGACAGTTAAAGGCGATGTTCATGATATTGGGAAGAATCTCGTAGATATCATTCTTACAAATAATGGTTACAAGGTTTTTAACATTGGAATCAAGCAATCAGTTGATCAAATTATCAGGGCCGCAGAAGAAAATAAAGTTGATGCCATTGGTCTTTCAGGTTTATTGGTTAAATCTACTCTTGTTATGAAAGAAGATCTCGAAGAAATGAATCGCCGTAAGCTCAAGGTGCCCGTTATTTGCGGAGGCGCCGCGCTCACGCGAAAATATGTTGAAGAAGATTTGAACGATATTTATAAGGGTTCTGTTTATTATGGGAAAGATGCCTTTTCAGCCCTTCATGCAATGGAGGAAATCAAAAAAGGCGGTTCCTCGCCAAAAAAACCGAAATCTTCTAAAAAAGAAACAATACCAAAAGAAAAGCCCCCTATGGGAAAGTCTGAGGGAAGCCTCCAGGTTTCGGATACGAAGCATGATAATCCAGTCCCTGTTGCGCCTTTTTTAGGCTCTAAGATCATGGATAAGATTGATATTAGAGAAGCGTTTAACTGGATCAATAAAAAATTTCTTTTTGCGGGTCAGTGGAAATTTCTTAGAAAAAAGGGTGTTAGCAAAAAAGAGCATGAAAAATTTATACTTGAAAAAGTAGAGCCTCTTTTCGAAGATTTAAAAGAGAAATGTATTCATGAGAAAATTATTCGCCCCGGGGCTGTGTATGGATTTTATCCTTGTTACAGTGAAGGAAATGATTTAGTTGTTCTGGATGAAAAAACGGGGAAAGAGCGAGAATGTTTTACTTTTCCGCGTCAGCCTAAGGCGCCTTTCTATTGTTTGGCCGATTATTTTAAACCCAAGGTTTCAGGTGAAACAGATGTAGTAGGATTTATGGCCGTTACCTCGGGCAGTCATATTGATTCAGTAGCCCAGAAACTCTATAAAGCTGATAAATACAGCGACTATTTATATTTGCATGGCCTTTCTGTTGCGTTTGCTGAAGCCTTAACGGAATATGTGCATTCAATTATAAGGCGTGAATTGGGTATTGCAGGACGTGACGCAAAGACGCTCAGCGAAATATTAGATAAGGAATATCAGGGCTGCCGCTATGGCTTTGGCTATTCAGCTTGTCCTAATATGGAAGACCAGAAAAAATTGTTTCATTTGTTGCCGGCAGAGAAGGTCGGGATTATCCTTAATGAGGAACTGCAGATGGTTCCTGAACATTCCACCTCGGCCCTCGTAATTCATCATCCCGAAGCAAAATATTTTTAATATTGTTTAAGAAAAGCTTACAATAGTTCAATAATTTAAAACTAAATTTGGCACTAACCGGGGAGCAATATTTATGATTAATATTGATGAAGCTGAAAAGCTCGAAATCTCTCAAGTTTTTGAAAAAACCGGATCAACTCGTAATGGCCTTAATTCAGAAGAAGTTAAAAAGCGTATTACTCAATACGGACCTAACGCTTTAGAAACCAAAAAAGAAAACCCGCTCTTAAAATTTTTGGGATATTTTTGGGGTCCTATTCCCTGGATGATCGAAGTGGCTGCAATTCTCTCAGCTATTGTAAAGCATTGGCCGGATTTAATTATTATCTTAGTACTTCTTATCTTCAACGGAGTTATCGGGTTTTGGGAGGAGCATAAGGCAGCCAATGCCCTTGCTGCTTTAAAGAAAGGACTTGCTCTTAAAGCACGGGCTTTTCGGGATGGTGCCTGGCAGGAAGTCAGCGCTGATAATTTAGTGCCGGGGGATGTGATTCGGATCCGTTTGGGGGATATTATTCCGGCTGACGTTAAGCTCCTAGAGGGTGACTATATCAGTATTGATCAAGCCGCTTTAACAGGCGAATCCTTACCGGTTAGCAAGCGTGTCGGCGGCATTGCTTATTCGGGTTCAGTAGCAAAGCAGGGTGAAATGGTTGCCTTGGTTGTGGGTACGGGCGGCAATACATTTTTTGGCAGAACAGCTAAATTGGTGGCTGATGCGGGCGCGGTTTCTCACTTTCAAAAAGCGGTCATGCGAATAGGAGATTTCCTTATTTTTGTTGCGGTCGGCTTAAGTATTATTTTAATCCTCGTTGAACTGTTTCATCATGCCCCATTTCTGGAACTGATCCAATTTGTATTGATTCTTGTTATTGCATCGATCCCTGTTGCAATGCCGGCTGTGCTTTCGGTTACAATGGCTTTGGGCGCTCTTACCCTATCTCGCAACAAAGCCATTGTTTCACGTCTCCAAGCTATTGAAGAAATGGCAGGTATTGATATTCTTTGTTCTGACAAGACCGGCACTTTGACTAAAAATCAATTAACGCTCGGCACGCCAGTTGTTTTTGAAGCGAAAGACCAGGAAGAGTGCGTTTTGGCAGGCGCTTTAGCTTCTAAAGAAGAAGATAATGATCCAATTGATTTGGCTGTAATCGGAGGTCTTTCCAACAAATCTCTTTTAAGTGAATACGTCCAAGAAAAATTTATTCCGTTTGATCCTGTTGGCAAGCGTACCGAGGGCATTGTTCACGACCGAAAAGGAAAGGTAGTTCGATTTACTAAAGGGGCCCCCCAAGTTATTTTAGAAATGTGCCATGTGGCAGAGGAGGTTGCGGCCCGCGCTAACCAAACAGTTAATGAGATGGCTTCTAAAGGGTATCGAACTTTGGGCGTTGCAAGATCGACTAAGGATGATAAATGGGACTTTATGGGCATTCTTCCTCTGTTTGATCCTCCGCGTGATGACTCCAAAGAAACCATTCAAAAAGCAAAAGAGCACGGGCTTCAAGTTAAGATGGTTACAGGGGACAACGTTGCGATTGGTTCTGAGATTTCGGGTCAACTCGGAATGGGTAAACATATTCAGCCGGCAACGAATCTTTTTAAAAGCAGCATCGACCCGAGTCATTTATCAGCCGCAGCAGCCCAGTATATTGAAAAAGCTGATGGCTTTGCTCAAGTTTTCCCCGAGCATAAATACGGAATAGTAAAGGCTCTTCAGGACCGCGGGCATTTGGTAGCAATGACAGGTGACGGCGTGAATGATGCTCCGGCCTTGAAACAGGCTGATACCGGTATCGCTGTCTCGGGTGCCACCGATGCTGCCCGGGCAGCGGCAGCTCTTGTGCTTACTGAGCCCGGTTTATCGGTCATTATTAAAGCAATCGAAATCGCTCGCCAGATATTTGAGCGAATGATGAGTTATACGATTTATCGGATTGCGATGACTGTTGATATTATGTTTTTTGTAGTGCTCGGGATGCTTGTTTATGATTTTCAGCCTTTGACAGCTATCATGATTATCGTTTTAGCTCTCTTAGATGATATACCTATCATGACCATTGCCTATGATAATACAAAGGTTGATAAGAAGCCTGTTAAATGGAATATGCATCGAGTTCTTTCTGTTTCTTCGGTTTTAGGTCTTTTGGCGGTTGTTCAAACTTTTGGTTTGTTGTTCCTCATGAAAGAATGGTGGATGAACAATCCTGTCATGCAGTCTTGGATTCATATTGATATTCCGCATCTTCAAACTATGCTTTTCTTGCAATTGGTAGCGGGAGGCCACTTGATGCTTTTTGTTACCCGCACAAGAGGGTTTTTTCTTAAGCCGCCGTATCCAGCCTGGCTTCTTTCAATAGCGATTATTGGAACTCAGATATTTGCAATGCTAATGTGCGGATTTGGATGGCTGGTACCGGCTATTCCGTGGTCGCTCATTGGTTTGGTGTGGGCGTATAACGCAGTTTGGATGTTTATTCAGGACTTTGTTAAATTAACCGTTTACCGCATGAGTGAAGAAAAAGCGGGTCACCATAAGAGTTTCTTGGGTCTTCTGAATCAACATTTACACTCGCACTGCGCTTACCATCACCAAAAAGTGAAGGTGGCAACTAATTAGTTCATATTGTTCTTATGAATAACGCCGAAGGTAGCCAAGTGAAATCAAAGAGCGGTTTTACAATGGCCGTTTTAGGAATTTTAGTAGGTATTGTAGCGGGCCTTGGCGCCATTTTTTTTAGGGGTCTCATAGCGGTTTTCCATAATTTTTTCTTTCTCGGAAAATTTTCCATTCATTATGATACGAACCTCCATACTCCGGCCAGTCCCTGGGAATGGGGGGTTATTTTTGTTCCCGTTTTGGGTGCAGTGATGGTTGCCTGGCTTGTTAAGACGTGGGCGCCGGAGGCTAAAGGTCACGGTGTACCGGAAGTTATGGATGCCATTCACTATAATGAAGGAAAAATTCGCCCTATTGTAGCTGTTATAAAAAGCATAGCCTCTGCACTCTCGATCGGAACGGGCGGCTCTGTCGGACGGGAAGGGCCCATTATTCAAATAGGGGCTACCTTCGGTTCGACCGTCGGCAGTTGGATTCGAATGCCTGCCTTACAACGCTCCACTTTGATAGCAGCAGGGGCAGGGGGAGGAATTGCCGCAACCTTCAATTGTCCTTTAGCCGGCGTCGCTTTTGCGGTTGAATTAATGCTTCCGATTGTTAGAGCGTCAACTTTAATGCCGGTTATTCTTTCGACCGCTATTGCAACTCATATTGGACGCATGGCTTTTGGAATGCACCCAAGTTTTGTGGTGCCCGAATTGGCTATTCCGGCGCATGCAGCGATGAATCCCTGGGTTTTTCCGCTTCTTATTATTTTTGGTATTTTGATGGGAATAGCCGCCGTTCTTTTTATTAGAGGCCTCTATTGGTCTGAAGACCTCTTTAATCGTATTCCGGGAAATTATTATTCGCGGCACATGCTAGGCATGCTTTTTGTGGGAATTGAAATGTATTTGTTTTTAAAATTTTTTGGTCACTATTTTGTTCAAGGTGTAGGGTATGCAACGATCATGGATGTCTTGACGGGCGTCCTTACAAACCCTTGGTTTTTGCTTTTGATTTTTGGCGCCAAGTTATGCGCTACTTTTTTCACTCTCGGTTCGGGCGCTTCGGGTGGAATTTTCTCACCCGGCCTTTATATGGGCGCGGCCCTTGGCGCAGCATTTGGTGTTATTTGCCAAAAACTTATTCCCGGCCTTCCCATTAGTCCGGTTGTTTTTGCCGTGGCCGGCATGGCCGCTATGATTGGAGGAACGACAGGGGCCGCAGTCACAGCCAGTGTTATGATTTTTGAACAAACCCGAGACTATAGTGCTATCCTTCCAATTTTAATTACAGTAGCTATTAGTTACGCAATTCGTAACGCTTTATGTAAATCTAGTATTTATACACTGAAACTTGAAAGACGCGGCCATATCATACCGGGAGTCTTGAAAGCCGTAAGAAATTCAGAAATTGACCGAACGTAATTTTCCAAATGACTAAAAACCCCTCAGCTCTCAGATCTCAGATCTTATCCCTACCATAATGAGACTTTTATCACCTAAATATTATCTTTTATTTATTTTAACTTATTCGATCTTTATTTTTTATGTGGCTCTTTTGCCTCTTGAAATCGAGTGGGCGAGAAGCTCCCTCGCTCTTGAAAGAGCGATTACCATATGGAGTGATAATAATTTTTATACAACAAAGGGTGATGTATTAGCCAATATTATCCTCTTCTTTTTTTTAGGAGTTCTGCTTAAGTTTTCTTTTGGACCCAAGGATAAGTGGCATACGGTAAAAGTGGTGCTTGCTCTTAGTTATGGATTTTTGCTCTGTTATTCAATTGAAATTTTTCAAGAGCTTATTTCAAATCGCAAATCTTCCTTGCTTGATATTTGGGTAGACACCTTTTCGTGTGCCGGAGGAATTTTATTGGTTTGGCTCCTTCAGACTTCTAATTTTTTTCCTTTATTATTTAAGTGGATTCAAGGCCGGCTGAGAGAAAATCCTTATC